>JAYUCA010000089.1:0-3352 GCA_043740535.1 Rhodospirillales bacterium
TGACCCAGCAGGCTGCTCGACACGCGGGGGTCGTACACGACCGGGATGCGCGCCGTCTTCGGCCGCACCGGGTTCATCCGCGCCAGCGCACGCTCCGCCGCCACCCGGCCGATGGCCGCCGGGTCCTCGAGATCGGCCAGGTGCACCGTCCCCGAGTAGTCGTAGTCCCGCTGCATGCCCGTGCCCGTCCCCGCCAGCGCAGTGGCCGAGATCGAATGGCTGGTCCGCGCATAGCTGCCGCTGAACCCGGCCGACGTCACCAGCACCACCTGGTTCCGCTGATACCCGGCTTCCGCCCCCTCGGAGTTGGTGATCCCCGGTACCGCCAGCGCCGCCTCCTCGGCCAGGCTCGCGCGCGCAATCAGGGCGGCGGCGTCCGGCTCGTCGGGGTTGTCGAGGTCCAGGCCCGGGTCAGCCTCCATCCGCGCCTCGTCCGCCAGCCCGCCATACGGGTCTTCCGGCACGACCCGCGCCATGGCCACCGCCCGCTCCGCCAGCATGCGGAACCCGGCCGGGTCCACCGTCGTCGACGACACGATCGCCGTGCGCCTGCCCACGAACACCCGCAGGCCCAGGTCCCGGCTTTCCGAGCGTTCAAGCTGCTCGGTCCGCCCCAGCCGCCGCTGCACGCCGATCGACGTGCTGGCCACCAGCACCGCATCGGCGGTGTCCGCCCCCGCGGCCCTGGCGCAGGCCAGCAGGTCCTGCATCAGCGCGATGTCGCTCATGCGGCGAGCCGGTCGATGATGCTGGGCAGCGAAGGCACGTTGCCGGCCGGCCCCAGCGCCGCCAGCGTGGGCGCGCCGCGGAAGATGCGGCGGGCCGCACGCTGCACACCCTCGATATCGACGGCGTTCAGTTTGGCGACGCTTTCGCTGGTCGGCACCGGACGGCCGAACACCTGCATCTGCCGGGCCAGCTGCTCGCAGCGGCTGCCGGTGCTTTCAAGCGACATCAGCAGGCTGGCCTTCACCTGGGCGCGGGCGCGGTTCAGCTCGTCCATGCTGACCTGGTCCTGCACCAATCGCAGTTCCTGCAGCGTGACGGGCACCAGCTCCTTCGCCTCGTCCTCGCCGGTGCCCGCGTAGATGCCGAACAGCCCGGTGTCCATGAAGGGCGCGGTGAACGAATAGATGGAATAGACCAGCCCGCGCTTCTCCCGGATTTCCTGGAACAGCCGCGACGACATGCCGCCGCCCAGCAGCGTGCTCAGCAGCAGCGCCGGGTAGTAGTCGGGGTCGCCATACGGCACGGACGGGAAGCCGAGCACGATATGCACCTGGTCCAGGTCGCGTTCCTCGCGGAACTCGCCGCCCCGGTAGACGCCGGACTCATACTTCGGCGGCAGCTCTGTCGGCAGGTCGACGAAGTGCTGCTTGACCAGGTCGACCACCGTGTCGTGCTGCAGGTTGCCGGCGGCGGCAACCACCACGTTCCGGGCGGCGTAATGCGTGTGCATGTAGTGCGTCAGCTGCCCGCGCTCCATCGTCTTGATGCCGTCCTCGGTGCCCAGGGTCGGGCGGCCCATCGGCTGGCCGGGGAACGCGGTTTCCTGGAAGCGGTCGAAGATGATGTCGTCCGGCGTGTCGTTGGCCTGGCCGATCTCCTGCAGGATCACGCCGCGCTCCCGCTCCAGCTCCTCGGGGGCGAAGGTGCTGTGCGTCAGGATGTCGCCGATGATGTCGGCGCCCAGCGCCAGGTCTTCCTTCAGCAGCTTGACGTAATAGGCGGTCTGCTCCCGCGCCGTGTAGGCGTTGATGTGGCCGCCGACGTTCTCGATCTCCTCGGCGATGGCGGCGGCGGTGCGGCGTTCGGTGCCCTTGAACGCCATGTGCTCCAGGAAATGCGACGCGCCGTTCTCGGCCTCGGTCTCGTTGCGGGTGCCGCTGGCGACGTAGGCGCCGAACGACACCGTCTCGACCCGGTCCATCGTCTCCGTGACGACCAGCAGCCCTGAGGGCAGGCGTGTGACCTGGACAGCATCCGTCATGCAGCGTTCCTTGCAGTGAAGGCGCGAACCTGGGCCTCGATGGCGTCGAGGCTGTTGGGCGCCGTGGTGAAGCGTTCCGGTCTGTCATATAGGTCGGCAAGGCGGCCGGGCAGGGGGGGGCGTTGCCCGATGGCCGCGTGCATCGCGTCCGGGAACTTCGCCGGGTGGGCCGTCGCTGCCGCGATCGTGGGCACGTGCGGGCAGGGCAGGGCGCGCGCGGCGGCGATGCCGATCGCGGTGTGCGGGTCGGCCAGGTAGCCCTGGGCGAACAGCCGGCGGATTTCCGCCGTGGTGCCGGCGTCGTCCAGGCGGAAGCCGTGGAACAGCGCCCGTGCCCGATGCCAGGCGGCGTCGGGCACGTGCATGGCCCCGGTGGCGCGGAAGCGCTGCATGGCGGCGGCGGTGGCGGCCGGGTCGCGGTCCAGCAGCTCGAACAGCAGGCGCTCGAAGTTGCTGCTGACCTGGATGTCCATGCTGGGCGACAGGCTGGGCTCGACGCCCTGGATGCTCATGTCGTTGGCGTCCAGGAACCGCGCCAGGATGTCGTTGCGGTTGCTGCCGACGATCAGCCGGGCGATGGGCACGCCGATCCGCCGCGCCGCCCAGGCGGCGAACGCGTTGCCGAAGTTGCCGGTCGGCACGCTGAACGACACCTCGCGGTCCGGGCTGCCCAGCGCCACGGCCGAGGCCACGTAATACGGGATCTGCGCCGCCACCCGCGCCCAGTTGATGCTGTTGACCGCCGAAAGCCGCATCTCGGCACGGAACGGCGCATCGGCGAACATCGCCTTCACCAGGTCCTGGCAGTCGTCGAACGTGCCATCGACGGCGATGTTGGCGATGTTGGACGCCTGCACCGTCGTCATCTGCCGCCGCTGCACCTCGCTGGTCCGCCCATGCGGGTGCAGGATCACGACATCGAGTTGCGGCCGGTCCCGGCAGGCCTCGATCGCGGCCGAGCCGGTGTCGCCCGAGGTGGCGCCCACGATGGTGACCCGGCGGCCCTCGCGGCTCAGCACATAATCGAACATGCGGCCGAGCACCTGCATCGCCATGTCCTTGAACGCCAGCGTGGGGCCGTGGAACAGTTCGAGCGAGAAAACGCCCGTCTCCAGCTGCACCAGCGGCGCCACCGCCGGGTGGCCGAACCCGGCATACGCCTCGCGGCACATCGTCAGCAGCGCGTCGTACGGGATGGCCTGGCCGACGAACAGCCGCAGCACCCGGGCCGCCAGCTCCGGATACGGCACGCCGCGCAGCGCCCGCAGGTCGGCCGGGGACAGATGCGGCCAGGTTTCGGGCACATACAGGCCGCCATCCTCGGCCAGCCCCGCGAGCAGCACCTGGCCGAAGTCCCGGACC
>JAYUCA010000090.1:0-2321 GCA_043740535.1 Rhodospirillales bacterium
CGGTCCCTTTGGTCAGCGCAGGCAGCAGCAGATCGCGCCAGGCGGCGGCGGCGGCCTTGCCCGACTGGTTGGCGCCCAGGGTCCAGAACAGCGGCGCACCGGCTGGCCGCAGGTCGGTCGCCCGGTCGCATGCGCGCGACAGGCACGAGGCGTCTGCAAGCGACAAGGCCGAGGCATGCGAAAGCCGGGTCATCCCGCGCATGCCGCGACGCGGATAGAAGGGCCGCGCGGCACAGACCTGGTCGAGCGTGTCTGCGGCATCGAAGAAGCCGGGTCGCGCCGCCAACGCCAGGAGGAAGGTTGGAAAGTCGGTGGCGCCGTCGTGATGAACGGCGGCGTAGGCGCGTGGCAGCCCGATCGGGAAATCGACGCCAAAGGCGACGGGGCCGCCATCTGCCGCGGCCAGCAGTCTCGCGAACAGGGTGTCCACCGGTCCCACGGGCACGACCGACAACACCCAGCCTGTGGTGCAGGGCCTCGCCAGCGCCATCCACCGCTTCCGAGGATCGACGCTCCAATCGGCGTGGGCAGCGATCAGAGGGGTTTGTGCGCCCGGTCGAGCAGGCGGGATAAGAACCCGGGCTTTTTCACCGGCGCCGGCAGCACGGCGGCTTTCACCGAATCCGCCTGTCGCTTCTGCTTGTCGCTGAGCCAGGCATCCAGCGACTTCCCCGCCTTCGACGCCCGCTTGGCCTCGTAGGCCCGCCGCGCATTGCTCATCGACTTTTGGTCTGGCATCGTCAGATCCCGTTGCGAGCCGCCTATCTGGCAGCAGGCTGCAGCGACAGCAAGCTGGCTTTGTCCGGTCTGGGGCCACCCGGGGCCAAGTAGATAGGAATTGCGTGATCGAACCCCGCGTCAAGGCAAAGCTGTGGGTGCAAATGGCGCTGCGGCTCGGTGACATCGAAGGACGGCCAGGGGCGGTGCTCCGTCGCGGCGACGCCGATGCAGGTGGAGTGCTCGTCGTGCTGCGAGGCCGGGGGGGGTTGGTGGCACTGTCCCAGGTCCGTGCCGGCGCCGGCGACGTGTCCTGGATGCGGTCCACAGGCGCCGACCCGGTGGATCAACAAACGATCGATGCCTATGTCGAGCGGCAAGTGGTGCGGGATCCGGATCTGTGGGTCATCGAGTTCGATGCACCCGATCTCATGCCGCCGTTCGACGCTAAAATCGTTCAATGAGGCCGATGCCCGACGACCTCACGGACTGGTGTGTCAATTCTGCGCGCCAGGCTGTGGCTGTACTGCCACATTGATGCAGGAAACTGTGTTGGGCATCTCGCGCTTGGCGGAAGTGGTGATATTGTGCGTTCACCGAGAGGCGGGGGACGATGTCCGAGCCACCACCCCCGGCTGCGCAATCCGCAGAACATGAATGAGGAGAGTTAACATGAAGCTCCGCAGCGCACTCCTGGCAGCGACCGTATTGGTTGCTCCGGTTGCTGCCAAGGCCCAGGCGATCAGTGGCCTCTACATCGGCGCTGGCGCCGGTGCCAACTTCCTGATGGGGAATGAGAAGGTTTCCAGCCTTGGCTTCCCGAACGTCCCGGGCGGCGTCGTTGCCGGTGGCGGCGGTACGGCATTCCGGAACTCGAAGCTCAACCTTGGCGTCGGCCCCGCAGCGGTCGCCAGCGTCGGTTACGGCCTCGGCAACGGCCTGCGCTTCGAAGTGCAGGGCGGGTTCACCTCCAATAAGTTCAACGGCATCTCCAACGGCTACCCGGTTCGGGGCGCTGGCGGGGACGAGCAGAAGTTCCTGGGCATGGTCAATGCTCTGTATGACATCGACCTGACCTCGATGGGTTCGCCCATCAGCCCCTATGTCGGCGTCGGCGCCGGCTATGCCTGGGCGATGGACAAGAACGCTCGCTTCTACGGCACCACGTTCCCCGCCGTCGGCGCACCGGGCGGGTTTGCCAACCAGTATCGCACCACCAGCGGTCAGGGCGCGTTCGCCTACCAGTTCATCCTCGGTGGCGCCCTGCCGATCGCTTCCGTCCCGGGCCTCGCGCTGACGCTCGAGTATCGCTTCCTGGGGCTGGAGAACAATGGCACCTATAACTACCAGTACCTGTCGCCGGCGCCGCTGCCGGTCGGCACCGCTACCCGTGCAACCGTGAAGATCGCCAACGACTACAACAGCTCCGTGATGGTGGGCGTGCGCTACGCCTTCAACGCGGCGCCGCTTGCGGTTGCTCCGATGCTGCCCGGCCCGATGGCCGACACGGCAGCGCGCACCTACCTGGTGTTCTTCGACTGGGATCGCGCGGACCTGACTGACCGCGCACGGCAGATCATCGCCGCAGCGGCGCAGGCCACCAC
>JAYUCA010000091.1:0-3501 GCA_043740535.1 Rhodospirillales bacterium
GATTGTGGACTGTAGCGGATGACGGCGGATAGCGGTAGACGGTGTATCCGCGTAGAGTGCTGTCATATCAACGATTGTCGGATGAATACGGACGGCGACGGATGATGGTGTGGCGGACACCCTCTCCGCCACCCCGCTTGATCGAGACATGGCGCCCGGACGGCGATGTGCCCTGTGGTTATCCCGTCCTCGATCTTCAGCCGAGCGTAAGGCCGCCATCGACATGGAGCATCGCGCCGGTGATCTGCCGGGCCTCGGGCGTCAGCAGGAACTGGATGGCGGCCGCCACCTCGTCCGTTTCGCCCAACCGGCCGGTCGGCGTTCGTTCGGCCGCCTTGATCCAGGCCTCCGGCGACAGGGCGCCGGGCTTGCCGGCATCCTTGCGGGTGAAGCCGGGGACGACGGTGTTGACCGTGACGCCGATGGGGGCGAGGTGCAGGGCGAAGCAGCGCACCAGGGCCTCCAGGGCCGCCTTCGCGACGATCGAGGCGGGGGCGAAGGTCGCATGCTCGACCTTGTGGGCGATGAACGAGCTGACCGCGACGACCCGCCCGCAGTCCGACGCGGCAAGAGCAGGCATGGCGGCGGTGACGATCTCGAGAAACGCGCCGGGCATCAACGAGATGCTGTGATCGAGGCCCGCGCGGGTCAGCGTGCCCAGCGGCGTCCTGTCGACGTGCCCGGCCACATGCACCACATGGTCCAGCCGCCCGAACGCCGCCAGCGCCGCCTCGACGCAGGGACCGCCGTGGCCAGGCTCGGTCAGGTCGCCCCGGGTGACGATGCAGCGCGCCCCGGCCACGGTGCAGGCATCGACGACGGATTGCAGCCGCTGGGCGCTTTCGGGCGTGCTGCCGCCGCCATGCAGCGCCAAGCCCACACCGGGGGCGGCCAGCCGCCGCGCCAACGCCGCGCCGATGCCCGATGCGGCGCCGGTGATCAGGATGGTCCGCCCGGTCATGGCGTTGCCTTTCTGTTACAGGGCGCGGGGCTGCGGGGGCCGTGTGGCGCGGCGCTTATCCAGGCCGCTGCTTCATCCGCCGCAGCGTCTCCAGCACCTCCAGGACCGGCAGCACGTCCGCATACTTCACCGCCATGTCGTACAGGTTGGCGAAATGCGGCCCCTCGTGCCGGTCGGACACGCATTCCTCCGGCACGATCGTCCGGAAGCCGTGCGACACGCTGTCGACGACGGTTGCCCGCACGCACCCCGAGGTCGAGCCGCCGGTGACGATCAGCGTGTCGACCTTGTGCCAGGTCAGCAGCGACGGCAGGTTCGTCTCGTGGAACGCCGACGCCATGCGCTTGTTGATGACGATATCGGCGGGTTCGATGCGCAGCCGGTCGTCGAACTCGGCCCGGCGCGAGCCGACCTTCACGTTCTGCAGCGAATCCGGCGTGTCCGACCGCGTGCCCCACACGCCGCAGTCCTCGCCCGACGGCAGGTAGGCGACATGCGTCCACACCACCGGTGCACGGAGATCCCGGCACAGCGCGCTCAGCTCGTTGATGTAGCCCATCTGGTTCGGGTCGGTCTCATAGGCGGTGCCGTATTCGTCGGGCAGGGTGTAGGCCTTCTGCGGATCGACGTTCACCAGCGCCACCCTGGCGCCGAAGCCGAAGCGGGCGCGTGGCGGCCGGGCCTTCAGCTCCTGATACAGGGTGCGGGCAGACTTGTTCGACAGTTCCACGGCGTTCTCCTGTCTCAGGCGGCGGCGTGCGGCGCGCCGGGTTTCCGGCGGGTCTGCATCAGCGGCTGGATGTACTGGCCGAACTGCTCCATGCCGATGACGAAGTCGTCGAACGTCATCAGGATGCCCGAAACGCCTGGCGTCATCGCGACCTCGTCCAGCATGCGGGCGACCGTGGCGTAGGAGCCGACGAGCTTCAGCATGCCGGTCGGGATCGGCTCGGCCTTCTGCCGCTCGATCATCTGGCCCACGGTCGACTCCTTCGACGCCTGCGTGTCGGCCCCGGCCTGGGTCCGCTGCCACGCCAGCGCCTCCAGGTCGGTACCGGACTTGTAAAGGTCGTACTTGGCCATCGCGAGTTCGTCGGTCGCGTCGGCGATGATCATCAGCAGCATCAGCGCGCCCACGTCCCGCCCGGTCAGCGCCGCCTGCGCTGCAAGCCTCGTCGACTGCGCCGCGACGCCCTCCGGCTGGTTCAGCCCGGGCGCGCTGCAGAAGCAGTAGTCGCCCAGCTCGGCCACGAAGCGCATGCCGCGGTCGCTTTGTGCGGCGCCCACGATCTCGATGCGCGCCGAGGGCTGCGGCGCCAGGCGGCAGTCGTCCATCTGGAAGAACTCGCCCTTGAAGTCGGAACGGCCCGTCTCCCACAGGTCCTTCATGATCTGGACGTACTCCGAGCAATACTCGTAGCGCTTGGCGAAATGCGCCTCGCCGGGCCAGATGCCCATCTGCCTGTACTCCGTCGGCTGCCAGCCCGAGACGATGTTCATGCCGAAGCGCCCGGGCGCGATGCTGTCGATCGTCACCGCCATGCGCGCCGCGAAGGCCGGCGGCATCGTCAGCACCGCGACGGAGGCGAACAACTTGATGCGCTGCGTGACCGCGGCGATGCCGGCCATCAGCGTGAAGGATTCGAGGTTTTCGTCCCAATAGCCGCTGGGGCCGCCGAAACCGCGCAGCTTGATCATGGACAGCGCGAAATCGAGGCCGAAATGCTCGGCCCGCTGCACGACCGCACGATTGAGGTCGAAGGTGGGCGTCGTCTTGGGCGAGGTCGTGGAGATCAGCCAGCCGCGGCTGCCGATGGGGATGAAGACGCCGATCCTGACCATTGCTGTCTGCCCTGTGCTGCGCGCCGTCCGATGCGGCGCATCAGTCCGCCGCGTGCAATTCCGCTGCCAACCGGTTCCGCCATGGCGCAGCGCAGCGCTACCCGGCGGCGGCGTTCTTCGACAGCAGCTGCGAGAAGTAGTCGATGGTCCGCTGCAGCCCGGCATCCAGCGCCACCGTCGGTTCCCATTTCAGGACCTTGCGGGCCAGCGTGATGTCCGGGCAGCGCTGCGTCGGGTCGTCCTGCGGCAGGGGCCGGTATTCGATCGGCGATTTGGAGCCGGTCAGGCGGATGATCCGCTCCGCCAGCTCCCGCACCGGGATCTCGTGCGGGTTGCCGATGTTGACCGGGCCGGTCACGCTGTCGTCAGTGGCCATCAGGCGCAGGAACCCCTCCACCAGGTCGCTGACGAAGCAGAAGGCGCGGGTCTGGCTGCCGTCGCCGTAGAGCGTGATCGGCGCGCCGCGCAGGGCCTGCACGATGAAGTTCGACACGACGCGGCCGTCGTCAGGGTGCATGCGCGGGCCATAGGTGTTGAAGATGCGGACCACCTTGATCCGCACCTGGTGCTGGCGGTGATAGTCGAAGAACAGCGTCTCCGCCGCCCGCTTGCCCTCGTCGTAGCAGGCGCGCGGGCCCAGCGGATTGACGTTGCCGCGGTAGTCCTCGGTCTGCGGATGCACCGTGGGGTCGCCGTAG
>JAYUCA010000092.1:0-12709 GCA_043740535.1 Rhodospirillales bacterium
CGGCCGGGCAGGGCAGATAGGGCGCCTCGACCCAGCCCTGGCGGCTGCCGACCATGCCGGCCATCAGCACGCGGCGCTCACCGTCGTGCAGCCACGGGCCGACCGCCGCCGAGAGGGCAGCGGGGAAGCCGCCCGTCGGAATGGCGAGCAGGCCGGGGCCGGTGGGGATGTGATCGACGATGGCGGCCCCGTCCAGGCGGAAGGCCCGGAAATTGCTGGTGCCCCAATCGATGGCGATCATGGGTCGATGGCGATCACTGGGTGTTTCCTCAAGGCGGGCGCGCTGTGGCGCGTGCCAAACCGCGTGGGTGGATGATACACTTTCCACATCGGAGGTACGCCATGGACGACGTGGGTGTGTTGCCGGCCCGGCATAGGCTGACTGTGGACGATTACCACCGGATGGGTGAGGCCGGCATTTTTGCCGAGGGCGAGCGGGTTGAGCTGATTGATGGGGATATCATCGATATGGCGCCGATTGGGCAGGGGCATGCGGCCATGGTGGGCGGGCTGGCCGAGGCGTTGTTCGTGGCGTGCGCTGGCCGGGCCACAGTCTGGCCGCAAAACCCGGTGCGGCTCGATCGATCGAGCGAGCCGCAGCCGGACCTGGCGGTGCTGCGGCGCCGGGCGGACTTCTATGCCACCGGCGAGCGGCCGGGGCCTTCGGACGTGCTGCTGTTGGTGGAGGTCGCGGACAGCTCGCTGCGCTTCGATCGGACGGTGAAGCTGCCGCTGTATGCGCGGGCGGGGATAGCGGAGGTATGGATCGTCGATCTGAAGCGGCGGGCATTGGACTGCCATCGCGAGCCGGAGGCGGGTGGCTATGGCGTGATGACGACGCACCAGGCGGGGGAATCGCTGGCGCTTGCAGCCGCGCCCGAGATCGTCGTGCGCCTCGCGTTGATGTTCGGCTGACCGGGCGCAGCCTGCAATGATGGGTGTCGCTGCGCTTACCCATCCTACGTTGTCTTGATCAGCCTCCCGCGAGTTCCACCACCACCGGAACATGATCCGAAGGCTGCGGCATCCCGCGTTCCTCCCGGTCCGGATGCGCCGACACCAGCCGTTCCGCAAGTTCCGGCGACAGCAGCGCGTGGTCGATGCGCAGGCCTGCGTCGCGGCGCCAGGCGCCGGCCTGGTAGTCCCAGAAGGTGTACACCCGACCCGTCGGCTGCAGGGCGCGGACGGCGTCGGTCAAGCCGAGCCAGAGCATGGTGCGGAAGGCGGCCCGGGTCTCGGGGCGCACCAGCGCGTCGTAGGGGGACAGGGCGCCGGGGGCATAGTCCTCGTCCGTGGGGGCGACGTTGTAGTCGCCTGCGAACATGCAGGGGCGTTCGGCGTCCAGCAGGGTTTTTGCACGGGCGGTCAGAAGGGCCATCCAGTTCAACTTGTAGGCGTAGCCGTCGCCGCCGCCGGAGTTGCCGTTCGGCAGATACAGGTTAGCGACCGTGATGCCGCCGGCCTCCGCCTCGATATAGCGGGACTGGGCGTCATCCGCAGGCAGGCCCGGCAGCGAGCGATGGGTGACCTCGATCGGGATGCGGCTGAGGATGGCGACGCCGTTATAGCTTTTCTGGCCCACCACGTGGGCGGTATACCCCGGGAAGCTCAGCGCGGGGAACTGCGGTTCCTCGCATTTGATCTCCTGCAGGAACAGCAGGTCCGGCTGGTTGCGCGTCAGCCAGCCGGCGACATGCTGCTCCCGCTGGCGGACCGAGTTCACGTTCCAGGTGGCGACCTTCACGAAGCCGTTCAGTCTACCGAGAAGCTGGTCCCGCAGCCGCAGGCCGAGGTCGCGTTCGGGTTGCGGATGGTGAAGTGGGCGCCCATCAGGGCGTCCGAATAGTCGAGCTCGGAGCCGCCCAGCAGGTCCATGCTGGCGGGATCGACCACGACCTTGACGCCGCTGCGCTCGATGACGAGGTCGTCTGGCTGCGGGGCGTCGTCCAGCTCGAACCGGTATTGGAAGCCGCTGCAGCCGCCGGCGAGCACGGCGACGCGGAGGGCGGCGGCCTTGGACTGGCTGGCGATGATCTCGGCCACGCGTTCGGCGGCCCGGTCGCTGACGGTGAAGGTGCTCATGGGGCAGACATAGCGCTTCTGGGGGCGACATTGAAGGGCGCGCTTGCTAAATGGCTGGGATGGCCCATGCCCCCTATGCCGTCAGTGCGGCGACGTCGCGCGGAAGGCTGCATCCGGAGCCGGAAGCGCCGGGGCGCAGCCCGTGGCAGCGCGACCGCGACCGGGTGATCCACAGCAGCGCGTTCCGGAAGCTTCAGTACAAGACGCAGGTCTTCGTGAACCATGAAGGCGATTTCTATCGGACCCGGCTGACGCACAGCATCGAGGTCGCGCAGATCGCACGCTCGGTCGCGCGGGAGCTGGCGATCGACGAGGACCTTACGGAGGCGCTCGCGCTGGCGCACGACCTGGGCCACACGCCGGTCGGCCACGCCGGCGAGGACGCGCTGAACGCGAAGATGAAGCCGTATGGCGGGTTCGACCACAACGCGCAGGCGCTGCGGATCGTCACGAAGCTGGAAAGCCGGTATGCGGCGTTCGATGGGCTGAACCTGACGTGGGAGACGCTGGAGGGCCTGGCCAAGCATAATGGCCCCGTCCGGCATCCACCGCCGTACATGGCGGAGTACGATCAGCGGCACAAGCTGGACCTGCACACCCATGCCGGGCTGGAGGCGCAGGTGGCGGCGATGGCCGACGACATCGCCTATCACAGTCACGACCTGGACGACGGCATGCGCGCCGGGCTGTTCGGGCCAGACGACATCCGCCACCTGCCGGTGGTGGGCGCGGCGCTGGCAAGTGCCCGGATGGCGAGCCTGGACGTGCCGCCGCCGCGGCTGCGGCACGAGACGATCCGCCGGGTCATCAACGGGTTTGCGACCGACCTGGTGCAGGAGACGCGGCGCCGCCTGGCCAAGGCCGATCCGCAGACGGCCGATGCGGTGCGGCGGTCCCGCCAGCCGATGGTGGCGTTCAGCCCGGCGATGGCCGAGGCGAACCACGCGGTGAAGGAGTTCCTGTATGCGCGGATGTACCGGCACTGGCGGGTGAAGCGCCAGGCCGCCAAGTCCCGCCGGGTGACCGAGGCGTTGTTCCAGCTGCTGCACGAGGATACCAGCCTGCTGCCGGACGGCTGGCGGACGCTGGCCGGCGAGGGGGATGCGGCGCGGGCGGCGTTGATGGTGACGGACTACATCGCCGGCATGACGGACCGGTTTGCGCTGGAGGAATGGCAGCGGCTGACGGACCCGTTCAAGCGGGGGTAGTATAAGATGTAGGCAAGGAGAACGCAGATGGACGTGACGGAAGCGATCGCGACGGCCAAGGCCTACGTCCAGCATGTTTTCGCGGGCGACGATGTAGCCGAGGTGGAACTGGAGGAAACGGCATTTGATCGTCAGGATCAAACTTGGCGGATCACTGTGTCGTTCTCGCGTCCCAGGCCGCCAATCGGCGAATCGACCCCGCTGGACAATCCGGGCGCGGCACTGCTGGAGGCGTTGGCCGGCCGGGGTAGGCGGCGCCTGCACAAGGTCGTTGTGATCGACCGCGACGGGGCGGTGTCCGCGATGAAGGACCGCGCATGGCTGGCCAACGTTGAATGACGAATTGGGCGGTCGTGGATTCAAGTCTGCTGCTGCTTTTAATTGTCGGCCGCGCGGGGACTGCTTACATCGAACAACATGAGCGCTTGCGAAATCACTACGATGCATCGGATTATCGACAGCTTGTTTTGACGCTTGACCTGTTCACCGGGATCGTCGTTGTCCCGCAGGTTTTGGCCGAAGTCTCAAATCTTGCTCGTTATATCGGTGAACCAGCCCGGAGCGTCGTGCTGGAAGCATTTCGCGGCGTCGTAGATGCAGCAAGCGAGAGGTGGCTGCGCAGCGCCGACGTGATGCAGGCGCCCGACTTTCAGCTATACGGATTGACCGACGCGATCCTCCTCCGCTTGTGCGCGGACGAAACTCGCGGCGTGCGGCTGACGCTCCTCACAGCCGATCAGCCGCTTGCATATCGAGCGCAATCGCTGGGCCACCGCGTCATCAATTATCGAGAACTCTAGGACCCAAATGACCAAGAATTCTTCCATCGACGTGCAGGAAACCCTGTCAGCGAAAGACAACGTCGCGGTGAATCTTTTCGCCCGCGTGCGGGACACCGTCGTGGCCGCGTTGCAATCCGTCGTCCCGGGCCTGCCGGACGAGGTTGCCGCCCGCGTCGAGGTGTCGCCGACGCGCGAGGCTGCGCATGGCGACATGGCCACCAACGCTGCCATGGTCAGCGCCAAGGTGTCGCGGCAGGCCCCGGCCAAGCTCGCCGCGGCCCTGGCCGAGGCGTTGACCGGCGGCGCCAACGTGCTGCGGGCGGAACCCGCCGGCCCTGGTTTCGTGAATCTGCATCTGCGGCCCGAGATCTTGCGCGCCGTCCTGCCGGCGGTGCTGCTGGCCGGCGAGGCGTACGGCGCCAGCACGGTCGGAGACGGGCGGCCGGTGAACGTGGAATACGTCTCGGCCAATCCGACCGGGCCGATGCACATCGGGCACTGCCGCGGCGCCGTGGTGGGCGACGCGCTGGCGAATCTGATGGCGAAGGCCGGGTTCGCGGTGACGAAGGAGTACTACATCAACGACGCCGGGGCGCAGGTGGCGGCGCTGGCCTGGGCCGCATACTGGCGGTATTTGCAGGCGGCCGGCACCGCGTTGACCGAGGAGGAGTTTGCCGCCCAGGTTCCCGGTGGCCTGCAGTATCGCGGCGACTACCTGGCGCCAGTCGGCCAGGCGCTGCTCGCCCGCCACGGCGCGGCGCTGGCCGGCCCGGACGGCACGGTCGCGGACCCGGCCGGGTGGTTCGACACCGTGCGGGAGGAGACGGTCGCCGCGATGATGGCCAGCATCCGCACGGATCTGGCATCGCTGGGCGTCGTGCCAGACGTGTTCACCAGCGAGCGGGCGCTGGTCGCTGCGGGCGCCATCGACACGGTGATCGAACGGCTGCGCGCGAAGGACCTGATCTACGAGGGCGTGCTGGAGCCGCCCAAGGGCAAGACCCCGGACGATTGGGAACCGCGCGAGCAGACGCTGTTTCGCGCCACCAGGTTCGGCGACGACGTGGACCGGCCGCTGCGCAAATCGGACGGCTCGAACACCTATTTCGCCAACGACATCGCCTATCACGCCGACAAGATGGCGCGCGGCGCTTCGTTGATGATCGACGTCTGGGGCGCGGACCATGGCGGCTACGTTTCGCGCATGAAATCCGCGGTCAAGGCGCTGGCGGGGAGCCAGGACCAGCGTCTGGAGGTCGTGCTGTGCCAGATTGTGCACGTGCTGCGCGGCGGCCAGCCGGTGCGGATGAGCAAGCGGGCCGGCACCTACGTGACGCTGGCGGACCTCATCGAGGAGGTCGGGCGCGACGTGGTGCGCTTCACGATGCTGACCCGCAAATCGGACGCGCAGATGGAGTTCGACCTGGATGCGGTGGTGGCGCAGACGCGGGAGAACCCGGTGTTCTACGTGCAATACGCGCATGCCCGCTGCCGCTCCGTGCTGCGGGCCGCGGGCGAGACCTATGACGTGTCGCGCGCGGCCCTGGCCGGCGTGGCGCTGGACAGCCTGAACGCCGAAGCTGAGATGGCGCTGATCCGCCGCCTGGCGTCGTGGCCGCGGACGGTCGAGGGTGCGGCGCTGGCGCAGGAGCCGCATCGGATTGCGTTTTTTCTCTATGACTTGGCGAGCGACTTTCATATGCTGTGGAACCGAGGGCGGGACGATTCGACCCTGCGATTCCTGCAGGCGGAGCGGCCGGTGGAAACGCAGGCGCGGCTCGCGCTGGTCGAGGCGACCGCCACGGTGATCCGCTCCGGCCTGGGCGTTCTGGGTGTGGAGCCTGTGGAGGAGATGCGCTGAACCGTGTCGGATGATCTGGGGATTCCTGCGATGGCGAGCGGCCTGGGCGGCCGGCCGCCCATCTCGTCGGCCTACCGGGCGCGGCGCGCCGTGCCCGGATCGGGCATCAAGTACCTGATGATGGGCGCGGCTGGCCTGGGCGGCCTGCTGCTGGTGGGCATGACCGGCTGGGCCATAACGGGGCGGCGGCCTGCGACGGTGCCGGTGATCGAGGCGGACAGCCGGCCGATCCGGGTCAAGCCAGACAACCCCGGCGGCATGCAGGTCGCCGGGGCGGACGAACAGGACGGCGCCGAGAAGATGGCGCCGGCGCCCGAGACCCCGGCGCCGCAGGCGTTGCGCGCGCAGATGCAACAGTCCATGTCTGCCGCCCCGACCGCCATGGGCGCACCCGCTGCAGCGCCGCCAGCGGCGGTCCCAGCGGTTGGCGCTGCGCCCGGTGCATCGCCGTTGCCGGATACCCCGACGCGGCCCCTGGCCATCGCCCGTGCCGCGGCCTCATCCGCTCCGGCGCCGGCCGTTCCGGCTCAGGCAGCGCTGTCTGCGAAATCGGCGTCCGGCGGGGCCCTGGTGCAACTGGCGGCGGTCGATTCAGAAACCGCGGCGCAGGCAGAGTGGCAACGGCTGGCCAAGAAGATGCCGGACCTGCTGGGTGACCGTCGCCCGACGATCCAGAAAGCCGAGCGGGACGGAAAGGCGATCTGGCGCATCCGCACCGGCGGCTTCGCCGACATCGCCGAGGCAACCGGGTTCTGCGCGAAACTGCGTGCCAAAGGCGGCGGCTGCACGATCGCCAGCTTCTGAGGGCGCCAGTGGCGCGTTTTGTTGGAACGAATCCAAACAACCCGGCGGGACTGCGTAGGATGGGTGAAACCCCATAGGCGTTAAGTTATTCCAGGGCAGCTAAGCAATGACCGGCTCTTCCTCTCGTCATTGCGAGCACTTGCGAGGCAATCCAGACCGACCGGGCACGGGTTCGTGGCCCTGGACCGCTTCGCAACAGCTCGCGATGACGAGTCATTTTCTGGTATCAGGGCCTGGAATTGTCGTCATGGTCGTGCTTGACACGACCATTCACCCCCGTCCGCTTGCACCGGCCTTGGACGCCCGCGTGCGTACGATTGAAGGCCTGTGCTTGCCCGACCGCGTGGATGGTCGTGTCAACCACGACCATGACGGTGAATTTCTGTCCACAGGTGACGCCGAGACAACGAACTTGACGCCGATGGGGTGAGACCCATCATCGGGCCATCATCAAGGTGATGGGTCTCACCGATCCTACGAAACGGCGAGTTGCGGCGGTTGCCTGGAACGCGTCAGAACCGCGTCGTCAGGTCGGTCAGCCACGCCGGCGACGCGGTGACCAGGGCCGTCTCCAGCCGGTGGTCGGCCCCGGTCAGGATCAGGCCCGCGACCAGCAGCGCAGCCGCCCCCAGCCCGAGCTTTCCCCAATGCCCCGCGTCCATCATCCGCCCGCGCCAGCGCAGCAGGGCGCTGCGGGACAGGCTCGCGACAATCAGCAGCGGCGCCGCCGTGCCCAGGCCGAACGACAGCATGGTCGTTGCCACCGAGCCGAGCTCACTGCCCTGCGCCGCAAGGAGGGATGCGGCGCCTAGGGTCGGGCCGACGCAGGGCGTCCAGACGGCGCCGAGCACCAGGCCGATGACGAACTGACCCCAAAGCCCCTGGGGCGACACGCGCTGCAGCCATTGCTGGCCACGGTCGGCGATCCCGCCCGACGCCAAAGCGAAGCGCCCCTGCAAGGCGCTGCTCAGCAGCACCGCGCCCATGACGGCCAGCATGACGGCCGAGGCCATACGAAAGACCGAGTCGTCGATCCCGATCGAGAACCCGACCGTCGCGACAAACAGGCCGACCGCCGTGAACGACACAGCAAGGCCCGCGGCGAGGGCGAACGGCCCCGCGCGATGCGCCGCCGCCGCACCGCCGACCACCAGCGGCAGCAGCGGCAGCACGCAGGGCGACAGGGTGGACAGCGCCCCTGCCAGGAACCCGGCGGCCGCGCCGCCCAGGGCCATTCCGGTCTACCCGTTCGACTTCGCGAACAGCGCCCGAATCGCGGCTTCGTCCGTTTCACCCGTCGATCGGCCGCGCTCGGCGGCGCCGTGGTAGACGACGAAGGTGCTCTGCTTCTGAACCGACATCGTCCGCAGCAGATCCTTCTGGGTGTCGAAGTCCACCTCGAAGATCTGCAGGTCGCGGAATGCCGGCTCGGCGGACAGCTTCGCCACGATCGGGTGCTGCTTGGCGCAGACCGGGCACCAGCTCGCAGTGACATGGACCAGTATGGGCTTGCCCTGCTGTTGCGCGGCGGCGAAGGCAGCCTGGCTGTAGGGGGACTTTGTTGCGGCGGCGGCCGGGCCGATGGCGGCAAAGCCGGCCAACAGCGCCGCGGCGAACGCAAGGAAAGACCTGCGGTTGATCATGGTCGAATTCTCCTGGGTTGGGTCGCCGGGTTCCAGGCCCTCTAGTGCAGGCTGTCAAGAGCCGTCGATGACGGAGATGGCCCCCGGACCCGTCTGCGCTATGATGGGCGGATGATCTCCACACCATCCCCCCCGGCGCCCGCATGAAGGCGGCTGTCGTCGGAATCGGCGGTTCCGAGCTTTCCGCCGCGGAAATCGCCGTTCTCAAGGCCCATCCCCCCGCCGGCGTCATCCTGTTCGGGCGCAACATCCAGGGGCCCATGGCGCTCGCCCGGCTGGTCGGCGACCTGCGGGAGATCCTGCCCGTCGACGCGCTGATGATGATCGACCAGGAGGGCGGCCGGGTCGCCCGGCTCCGGCCGCCGGACTGGCGGGCGCAGCCCTCGGCAGGCTCGATCGGCGCCCGCTGGCACGTCGATCGCCCCGGCGCGGTGCGGCTGGCCTGGTTGACCGGCGCGCTGATCGGCTGCGACTGCGCCGAAGCCGGGTTCGACGTGGTGTGCGCGCCCGTGCTGGACCTGGCCGAGGACGGCGTCACCGAGGCGATCGGCGACCGGTCGTACGGCGCCAACCCGGCGGCGGTCGCGGCACTGGCGCAGTCGATGGCCGACGGGCTGCTGTCGGCAGGCCGGCAGCCGGTCGGCAAGCATGCGCCCGGGCATGGCAAGGCGCGGATCGACAGCCACGTGGGCCTGCCGCGGATCGGGGCCGGGCACGACATGGCCGCCGAGATCGGCGTGTTCAAGGAATGCGCCAGCCTGCCGTGGATGATGACGGCGCATATCGTGTTCGAGGCCATCGACCCCGACCGGCCCGCGACGCTGTCGCCCGCGGTGATCGACCGGCTGATCCGCGGCGCCATCGGGTTCGACGGCGTGCTGATCTCCGACGACCTGGCCATGGGCGCGCTGCGGGGCCCGCCGGAGGAGCGGGCGCTGGCGGCGCTGGCCGCCGGGTGCGACCTGGCGCTGCATTGCACGGGTGAGGTCGATGACACGAGTGCGGTGCTGAAGGCCGCGCCGGAGATCACGGCAGCGGCGTGGGAGCGCATGCAGCGGGCGGTCAGCATGGCGGAGCGGTGCCGCCTGCACCTGGACCGCGCGATGCTCGAGACGGATCAGGCGGCGTTGCTGGCATGATGGACATCCTGATCCAGGTCGCGCTGGCCGCAATCCCGGTCATCCTGGCGATCACGCTGCACGAGGCGGCGCACGGCTATGCGGCGCTGGCGCTGGGCGACGACACGGCGCAGCGCATGGGGCGGTTGTCGGTGAACCCGCTGCGGCACGTCGATCCCGTGGGCACGCTGCTGCTGCCGGGGGCCCTGGTGCTGGGGCAGTTGCTGACGCTGGGGCATATCAGCTTCCTGTTCGGGTGGGCGAAGCCGGTGCCGGTTTCGGCATGGCGGTTCGCGAACCCGCGCCGGGGCATGGCGGTGGTGGCGGCGGCGGGGCCGGCGGCGAACTTCGGCCTGGCCTGGCTGGCTGCGGTGGCGATGCACGGCCTGCCTTACCTGTCGGATGCGGCGGCATTGCTGGCGCAGACCGGGCTCGAGACGTTCATCCTGGCCAACCTGATCCTCGGGCTGTTCAACCTGCTGCCGATCCCGCCGCTGGACGGCGGGCGCATCGTGGTGGGGCTGCTGCCGGAGCAGTTGGCGGCGGCCTGGGCGCGGCTGGAGCGCGCCGGGATCGTGCTCGTGCTGCTGCTGGTGTTCCTGGGGCCGCGGCTGCTGGCCGAATTCGGCATCCGGTTCGACCCGGTGGGCTCGGCGCTGAACCGGATCCTGCCGCGGGCGTTCGACCTGGTCTATTACCTCGCCGGCCTCGATGCCTGAAGCGTCATCCATCGTCGCCGCGGCCGAACCGGCCTTCATCCTGCACCTGGATGGGTTCGAGGGGCCGATGGACCTGCTGCTGGAGCTGGCGCGGGGGCAGAAGCTGGACCTGGCGCGGATTTCGATCCTGTCGCTGGTCGAGCAGTATCTGGCCATCATCGAAGGCGCGCGGCAGATCCGGCTGGAGCTGGCGGCGGACTGGCTCGTGATGGCGGCGTGGCTGACCTGGTTGAAATCGCGCCTGCTGCTGCCGCCCGACGCCGATGCGGCCGAAGAGGGCGAGGAGGCGGCCGGCCTGCTGGCCTCGCGGCTGGAGGCGCTGGCCCACGTGCAGCGGGCAGCCCGATGGATGGCGGCCCGGCCGCAACTGGGGTTCGATGTGTTCGCCCGCGGCACGCCCGAGCGGCTGGTGCAGATCGATCGTTCGGGCCTGGTGGCAGAACTGGCCGGCCTGGTGCGGGCCTACCTGGCGGCGGTTCGGCGGGCGGCGACGCAGCACGGCTACACGCCCAAGCGCACGCCGATGTGGACGGTGGCGGACGCGATGGCCCGGCTGGAACGCATGCTGGGCCGCACGGGCGGCTGGACGCAGCTGGAGCTGTTCCTGCCCGCCATCGCGGATGACCCGGTGCAGCGCCGGGCGGCCGTGGCCAGCACCTTGATCGCCGGGCTGGAACTGGCCCGCGGCGGCGCGGCGGTATTGCGGCAGGACGCGCCCTTCGGACCCATCATGCTGCGGGGCGCGCGTGGGGCCTGAGCATTGGGAGCGCCTGGTGGAGGCGTGCATCTTCGCCAGCACGGACCCGGTGCAGACGGCGGCGATCGCCCGGATGCTGCCCGAACACGTCGACGTGGAGCCGTTGCTGGCCGCCGTGCAGGCGCGCTATGCCGGGCGTGGGGTGGAGCTGGCGGAGGTGGCGGGCGGCTGGCAGTTCCGCACGGCGGCGGACCTTGCGCCGGCCCTGACCCGCATCGTGCCGCAGCCCCGCCGGCTGCCGCGGGCCGCGATGGAGGCGCTGGCGGTGATCGCCTACCACCAGCCCACGACGCGGTCCGAGGTCGAGCAGATCAGGGGCGCCGGATTGAGCCAGGCGACGATGGACGCGCTGCTGGAGGCGGGGATGATCGAGCCGAAGGGCCGCAAGGAGGTCCCGGGGCGGCCGACGCTGTGGGGCACGACGGCGGCGTTCCTGGCGCAGTTCGGGCTGGCGGGGCTGCGGGACCTGCCGCGGCGGGAGGATCTGCTGGTGGACGTGCCGCCGGGGCCATAGGGGTCGTGCACGGAACTCGGCAGCCGTCATTTTCTCCCCCGGCGTGGCCGTGCTAACAGCGCGCCGGAGGAGAGCCCGCCGTCATGTTCGACTTTGCCTGGACCGAAATCGCCCTGATCGGCGTCGTCGCCTTGGTCGCCATCGGGCCGAAGGACCTGCCGGTCGCCATCAAGGCCGTCGCCGAGATGGTCAAGAAGGCGCGGCGCATGGCGTCGGAGTTTCAGACCCATGTCGACGAGATGGTGCGCGAGGCGAACCTGCATGAGATGAAAAGCACGTTCGACGACATCCGGCGCATGGACATCAAGGGCAAGATCCTGGACGCCGTCGATGGCGACAAGACGCTGCGCAACACGATCAAGGACAACCCGTTCGACATCAACCCGCCGCCGCCGCCCGTGCCGGTGCACGACACGGCTGCGGCGCTGACGGATGAGACGGCGGCGCCCCTGTCTGAGCCTTCGCCCGAGGCGTTGCCCGAGCATGACGTCGCGGCATTGCCCGGGCATGTCATCGCGGCGCCGGAACCGGCCCTGCCGGCGTTCATCCCGCCCTCGATCGCGGCTTCGGGGCCGTCGACGCCGAAGCCGCTGCCGCCGGCCTTCCTGCCGCCGAAGGTGGTGAAGCAGGCGGCCGGCGCCTATTACGCATCGCCCTACCGCGGTATCGACGCTGCGCCGTACGTCTGACGCGCGGCGCGTTCACCAGGACACATTGATTTGGCCCCCAGCGACGTGACCGAAGAAGACCCGATCAACGACAAGCCGATGCCCCTGCTCGAACACCTGATCGAGCTGCGGCGGCGGCTGCTGTGGTCGGCGGTGGCGTTCTTCATTTGCTTCGGGTTCTGCTACTATTTCAGCCGCGGCATCTACTCGTTCCTGGTGCAGCCGCTGGCCGACATCCTGGTGACGCGGGGGGCCAACCGCCGGTTGATCTTCACGGCGTTGTACGAGGCGTTCTTCACCTATCTGAAGGTGGCGTTCTTCGGCGCGGCCTTCATCTCGTTCCCGGTGGTGGCCACGCAGGTGTACCTGTTCGTGGCGCCCGGCATGTACCGCAGCGAGAAGCGGGCCTTCCTGCCGTTCCTGCTCGCGACGCCGGTGCTGTTCGTGGCTGGCGCGGCGCTGGCCTACTACTTCGTGTTCCCCGCGGCGTGGACCTTCTTCCTCAGCTTCGAAAGCACGGACGGCGCGGGCGGCCTGCCGGTGCAGCTGGAGG
>JAYUCA010000093.1:0-17897 GCA_043740535.1 Rhodospirillales bacterium
TCGCTTCTGGTAGACGAAGCGATCAAGCTCTAGTGTATTGATGAAGAACGCGGAACCTCGTTTCAGGTCCAAGCAACCTGAAACGATACCGCTCTAGAAATGACGCTGATGGGGAGGGGCCGCGGGCGTGTAGCCCTGCACGCACCGCACCTGGGCCGCCGCGCGGCGCTTGCGGCTCTGCACCTGGCGCTCGGCATCACAGACTGATCCGCCGGCCTTCTTCAGCGGCCTGGTAGGCGGCGTAGTGGATGCGGATCGCCTCGTACGCCAAATCGAGCCCGGCCAGCGGCGCCCGCCCCGTCGTGACGCATTCCATGAAATCCTGGATTTCCTGGAGATAGCCGCGCGTCCACTCCTCCTCCAGGCAGACCTGCTGCCAGCCGGTCTTCCGGTCGACCTTCTCGGTGATGTAGACGCCGGCCAGCTTCGCCTCGTCGGTCTGGTAGCTGACCATGTGGTTGTTCGGCGCGATGTTGGCGAACAGCACGCCACCGGTGGTGTAGGTCTCGATCAGGTTCCGCACGCCGCCCAGGATCATGTCGCCTGCGAACACCGTCGCCTTGGCGCCGTCGCTGAAGCCCAGGCTCAGCATGCCCCAATCCTCCACGTCGACGGGATGGGCGTTGAGGAACCGCCGGTCGGCCTCCGGCACCCTGTTGGTCATGCAGCCCACGTCGCATGTGACGTCCGTCACCGTGATCGTCTCGTTGCGGGCCGCGGCCTCGACCTGCTTCAGGTGCAGCACGGCCGCCAGCGGGTGGCAGCCCTGGCGCAGCAGCGCGCCGCCGCCCGTCATGTCCCATCGCGCGGCGTGCTCGGCGTGGGAGCCGCTGTGGCTCTCCTCCGCTTTCATGAACAGGATCTTGTCCTTCGTCGCACGCAGCATCTCGGCCGTCTTGCGCACGGCCGGGGCGTAGACCCAGTCCTCGGCATACATGAACAGCCGGCCGCTGGCGCGGATGCGCGCGGCCATGGCGTCCATCTGCTGCATCACCCGCTCATGCATCAGCGCCTTCGGCACCGTCTGCCCGATGGGTGCGATGTCGCCCGCCTGACCGAAATAGCCGGTGAACGGCTTCTCGCAGATCACGTGCTTGCCGGCCTCCATGCAGGCTATGACCATCTCGGCATGCGTCGACGGCGGCGAGCAGAGGTCGATCACGTCGATCGCCGGGTCCGACAGCATGTCGCGATAGTCGCGGCAGGTGGCGGGGATGGCATGCAGGCGCGCGAAGTCGAGCACCGCGTCGCCCCGGGAGCATACGGTCGATACCCGCACGTCGATGCCATAGACCCGGCGATACGCATGCATGTGCAGCGCGGCCACGAAGCCGCTGCCCACCAGGCCGACGGTGACGGTCTTCATCGCGGACCTCCGGTCATGTCAGGCAACCCGGGCGGCCTTCCCGACGTCGGCCAGGTAGGCCCGGCCCTCGTGCCGCATCACGAGGGCCTCGCCGCCCCAGATCGGCCTGGCGCCGCTGCGGCCGGTCTCGATCGCCGCATCGACGGAGACTGACAGGCACGCTGCCCAGCGGCGCCGCCTTGGGATACTCGCCGAACGTCAGCGCCGGTCCTCCGCGCCTGGCCCGGACCGGGCCTTGTCGCGCATCCCGAGCCTGCCCCGTGCGTCGCGCCCGTGTCAACGTTGGCTCGGTGGCCGCCCGACTACCCGCAGGCCCGGCACGGAACCTGCACGGGTGCGATCGAACCGGCGCCCAGCATCGCCGCGGCCTGTTCGGCCGCCACCATGCCCTGGGCGGCGGTGGGCGCCGTGCCGTGCACGCACTGGGCATTTTGCCGCTCCGCACCCCAGGCCGCCCAATCCCAGCCGCCATCCGGCAGGCGCTCCACCACCAGGAAATGCCGGCCGTCGCAGGATGCCGCCACCGCGGTGAACAAATCCTCGGTTTCGGGCCGCCAGCCCAATCTTGCGGTCATGCCAACGTCCTCGTAGTCACCGGATCCCGCCAGCGATACCCCCCACCGCGAGTGGCGGATGCAACGGTTCGAGGAAAAAATGGTGACGCTCGCGGGGACTGGCCGTAAGGTCATGCGGTGAACGTTGTGGCGCCACCGAAGGCACGACTCCTGATCGAGGTCGTCTACGATCTCGTCTGCCCCTGGTGCTACCTGGGCGTCCGCCGCCTGTTCCGCACCATGCGCCGCCGGCCGGACCTGCTGTTCGAGCTGTGCTGGCGCCCCTTCCTGTTGAACCCCGACATGCCACGCTCCGGCATGGCGCGGTCGGACTACGTGATCCGCAAGTTCGGCGGCGAGGAGCGTGCCCGGCGGCTGTATGCCTCGATCACCGAGATCGGCACGGCCGAGGGCGTCGAGTTCCGCTTCGACCGCATCCGCCGTACGCCCAGCAGCGTCGATGCCCACCGCCTGGTGCGCTGGGCCGCCGCGTCCAGCCGCAGCAGCGAGGTGGCGGAAGCGCTGTTCGCCGCCCATTTCGCCGACGGCTACGACGTGGGCGACCACGCGGTGCTGCGGGCGGTCGCCGCGGCATGCGGGCTCGATCCGCTTCTCGCGGCGCAGTTCCTGCGCAGCGACGACGACGTGGACGCGGTGCACGCCGACAACCTTCGCGCGCATCGCCTGGGCATCAACGGCGTGCCGTGCTTCGTGGTTGCGGGCCGGCACGCGATCGCCGGGGCGCAGGAGCCCGAGGTCATCGAGCGGCTGCTGGATGTGGCAGCGGTGGATACGGCCGAAGCCTGAACACGCTCCACGGCCGGTTGCTCACGACAATGCATGTTGCCTGATGGACAGGTTGCGGGCATGGTCCGAAAAAGTATCGAAGGAAGAACGAATGTCCCGAATCCTGCTGTTCGCCGGCGCTGCCGCTGGCCTCCTGCTCGGCGCGCCCGGCACCAGGGCCGCGGACGTCACCCCGGCGCAAGCCGTGTCGCTGGAGAACCAGGTGCGCGACTGGCTGGGCAGCCTGGTCGGCCCGGCGATGAAGCTCGGCGACCGCCCGGTCAGCATCACGGCGGCCGGCGACCACTACGATGTCGTGGTCCCCATCCCGCTCCCGGCCGCCGTTTCTGGAACCGCATACCGGTTCACCGGCGCGGCCCGCGCCATCGAGGGCGGCAAATGGACCGTCGAGAACGTCAGGGCCGCCATGCCGATGAGCTTCACCCTTGATATGCCGGCGCCGCGTGCAGACCCGAAGGCGCCCCCATCGACCGTCCCGGTGAAATACACCGTCGATGTGAAGGGCCAGGACGGCCGGATCGTCTGGGACCCCAGCTTCGCCACGCCATCGACCTGGAACAGCTCGGCCCAGGGCGCCACCATGCGCACCGAGGGCGGCCCGGTGTCGCAGGACAGCTCGTTCGGCGCGATCACGTCGCTGGGCACGCTGCGCCCGGCCGGCGCAGACCGGGTGGACGTGCTGTCCGAGGGTACGCTGCAGGACTACAAGGCCAAGATCGGGACCGACGCCGCCGGCGTGACCGATGTCGGCATGAAGCGCATCCGCGTCAACGTCGCGCTCAACGGCGTCAGCCGGACCAAGGCGCTGGTGATCCTGCAGGCGGTCACGACCGTGGGGATGGCGGCCAACCAGACCCAGGGCCGCCCGCCCAAGCTCGGTCAGGAGGTGATGCGGAGCATGCTGGATGCGCTGCAGGACTTCGCGTCGGACTTCTCGCTGGACGAGACGATCGACGGCCTGGCGGTGCAGGTCCAGGGCATGGCGGCGCTGCTGGACCGCATGAAGTTGGGTCTGGCGGCAAAATCGACCAAGGGACTGCTGGAGGCCAGCATGGACCTGGGGGTGGAGGGACTGAGCCTGCCCGACCTGCCGCTGGGCGGGCTGGAGGCGCTGATCCCGCACCGGGTCGCGCTGCGGCCCGTCGTGTCCGGCGTCGGCGTCGCGGAGCTGACGAGCATGGCGAAGGCCTCCAGCGAGGGCCGCGCGGTGACGCCGGAGGACATCAAGGCCCTGTTCAGCCATGGCGGGATCAAGGCCGGGCTGGACAGCCTGGCGATCGAGATCGGCGGCGCCGTGATCTCGGGCCAGGGCAAGATGGTGATGACCAGCCCGGAGGCGTTCAGCGGCGACGCGCAGATCGTGGCCGAGAACCTCGATGCGCTGATGCAGAAGGTCAGCGCCATTCCGGCGGCGGCGCAGGCGGTGCCGGTCCTGCTGATGGCCAAGGGCATCGGCAAGGCCGTGGGCAACAAGGTGATCTGGGACGTCAGCTACCATGACGGGAAGATGCTGGTGAACAACGTCGATCTGGCGGCGATGGCCGGGGGTGGCGCGCCGCCGCCGAGCCGGCCGAACCAGCAGCGCCCGGCGCCGAACCGGCCCAACCGCTGACGGCCGGCACCTTTCGTTAACTGTTGCCGTGCAGGGTGGCGGGATGGCCAGTGTCGTCTCCGCCCTCCTTGAAGCCGTCAACCACCAGAAGCTGGGCAACACGGCGGTGGCGGAAGCCATCTACCGCGACGTGATCCGGCACGATCCGGAACAGCCGAACGCGCTGTATCTCTATGGCCTGCTCCAGCTGAAAAGCGGCCGCGCGACAGAGGCCGCGTCGATGCTGGATCGGGCGGCGCGCCTGCGGGACGACATCGACCCGTGGCTGAACCTCGCGCGGGCACGGCTGGCCACCGGGGAAAGCCACGAGGCGCTGGAGGCGGTCGAGACGGCGATCGCGCTGGGTGGCCGGGGCGGGGAGCCGCTGTATCTGCATGGAACCGCGCTGAACGCCTGCCATCGCCCGGCAGAGGCCGTCCTGTCGTTGACGGAGGCGGCGGCGTGCGCGCCCCGGCATGCCGGCGTTCGGCTCAACCTGGGCAATGCGCTGGCCGACCTGGACCGGCTGGACGACGCGGAAGCGCATATCCGCGCGGCGATCGCACTGGACCCGGGCCTGGAGGAGGCGCAGGTCAGCCTCGCCTTCGTGCTGGCCAGCCAAGGCCGCCTGCATGAGGCCGTCGCAGCGAACGAGGCGGTGCTGCGCTTCAACCCGGGATCGGGCGAGGCGCGCTGGAACCTCGCCACGGCGCTGCTGCTGAAGGGCGATTTCAGGCGCGGGTTCTCCGAGTACGAATGGCGCAAGAAGCACCGGAATTTCCGGCACTTCTTCCGGCAGCTGCCAGGTCCGGCCTGGACCGGTTTTCCGCTGCATGGAAAAACGCTGCTGGTGCATGCCGAGCAAGGGCTGGGCGACACCATCCAGCTGGTCCGATACATGCCGACGCTGGCGGCCCGGGGCGCGCGCGTGATTCTGGCCTGCGACCCGGCGCTGATCCCGCTGCTGCGGGACCAGGCCGGGCTCTGGGACGTCGTGGCGCGCGCCGAATCGCTGCCGCGCTACGATTGCTGGGTGGATCAGATGAGCCTGCCGCGCCTGCTGGGCGCGACGCCGGAGGACATTCCGGAGCCGGACGGCTACCTGGTCAGCGATCCCGTGCGGCGGCAGGCCTGGGCGGCGCGGCTTGGCGGCGCACGAATCGGGTTTGCATGGGCTGGCAACCCGTTGCATTCCAACGACCGTCGCCGCTCGCTGCCGATGGCTCAGGCGGCGGCCCTGGCACGGCCTGGCATGGTCAGCCTGCAATGCGGCCCCCGCGCCATCGAGGCTTGCGGCATGGGGTTGGCCGATGTTTCGGCCAGCCTGACCGATTTCTCGGAAACGGCGGCGCTGGTGGCGAACCTGGCGCTGGTCGTCACGGTGGATACCGCGGTGGCGCATCTGGCCGGCGCGCTGGTGTGCCGGCCTGGGTCATGCTGCCTTTCGCGCCGGACTGGCGCTGGATCGTCGGCCGGGACGACACGCCATGGTATGGCTCGATGCGGCTGTTCCGGCAGGAGGCGGCCGGGGACTGGAATGGGGTGATCGGGCGGATGAAGGCGGCGCTGCCCCCCTGATCCCAGGCGTGTGCACCAAGCGCCCAAAGCCCTGACTCCACCAAAATCGTAAGGTGGAATTCGCCTTCGTAAGCCTGCATCGTCCTCAGGCTAGCGGATAGCTGCCGCAGCCGCCACGCAGGCGCCGCGCCATTGCTGGATCGTCACCGCGCCGCGTTCCGTTGACACCGCCACCGTGCCGCCGGCCTCCGTCAGTTGCCGGTCGAGCGCCACCGTCATGGCGGGCGACGTCGCACTCAGAAAACGCACCAGCAGGACGCCGCCCGTCCCCCCGGCCCCGGCGGACTGCAAAGCCGTGCAGAACCCCGCGCCAGTCGAGCCTTGTGGGATCGGCGCCGCCGAGGTCGCCAGCCCCGCCATGGCCGCATCCAGCCGCGCGCCGACGTTCGGCGTGACGGACAGCGACGGCCGCGCCGGGTCGCCGACCGGCAGGTACCGGTCGATCGCGATGGCCTCGAACCCGCTCACCACGACCACCGGCCAACCGGTCTGCGCGACGTCATGCTGCAACTCGGCCGCGATGCCGCGCCAGTCCTGGCCATGGCGGTCCGGGCCGTAGACCTTTGCCAGGCCCGGGGCCTGCACCGCCAGCAACGCCGCGAGCATCGTGCCGCGCGCCCAGACCGGCATCCCGGCCAGCGTCACGCCCAGCAGCGGCAGGAAAAACACCAGGCTGAACAGCAACGTCCGCTCGATCATGATCGGCACGACCTGGCTCACGCCATACAGCGTCAGCACCGCCGCCCCCACCGCAGCCAGCATCGCCAAGGCGTCCGCCCGGGACGGCGCATGCCGGGCCGCCCGGACCCCGACCACACCGACGATCAGCGCCGCGGTCAAGAAGCCGCCCAGCACCAGCGGCGCCGGCAGCCCGCGGATCCCGGCCAGCGGGACGGCATAGACTGCCAGCGCCACCTGCACGGCCAGCGCCCAGTCCGGCACCGGGATCCAGCCGGCGTTGTTGCCCGGGTCGGCGGCCACGGCCGCGGCAACGAGCAGCGCCGGGGCTGCCAGGATCAGCGCACCCATCCCGGCCGCACCGAATGCCGCAAGCCGTCGGACCCACGGCCGTGGCCCCCACAGCACCATCACGCCGCCATAGACGAACACGGACACCACCGCGAAAGGCCCGGTATTGTGCACCAGCATCGCCCCGCCCGAGCACAGCGCGAGCAACACCGCTGGCCGCCACAGCCCATCTGTCTGCCGGCCCGCCGCAACGCGACGCGCCGCCAGCGCCGCCAGCACCACCAGCAGGAACAGCAGCGCGTAGACCCGCGCCTCCCGCGAGTGCTCCAGGTGCTGCGCCTGCGTGGCCAGCAACAGCCCGGTCCACAGCGCGGCACGCCGCCCGAACGAGGCCTGGGCCAGCAACGTCACCGCCGCGACCCCCCCCAACCCGAACACGACGGCCGGCAGGCGGAGCGCGATGTCCGACCCGCCCACCAGCATGATCCAGAGCTTCTCCAGCGCGTAGAATGCCGGCGGATTGGGCTCCATCCTGCCGACGCCGTGCAGCAACTCGGGCCACGGCAGCGCGGCGAAGGCGGCGGTGGAGGTCTCGTCCATCCACAGCGGCGCCTGGCCCAGGCCCCAGAACCGCATCACGCACGCCAGCGCCAGCACAGGCGCCAGCACGGGCAGCCCGGCCGCGCGCGCCCACCACGCCGGGGACGTGGCCGGAGCGCCAAAGCCCGGGCGCGCGATGCCATGATCGGTCATCTCGATATCGCTCATGGTCCCCGCGGTATCACGCGACGCCGGGTTGCGCCGACACAGCAAGTGTTCGCGATTGTCGAGGAACGTCGGATCGGCGGTGCGCCTTTGGCCATGGGCGGTACTTCACGGCGCCGGGCTTAAATGCGCGTTACGAATGGGGCGCCGAAGCCCTCGATCCAGGATGATGTGTCCTGCTGACAGCGCCTGCCATATAATCGTAGCGTCAGCCCGCGAGGAGAACCCCATGGACGTTTCCATCGACGCCGAGACCGAGGCTCTGGTGACACGCCGGGTCGAGGATGGCCGGTATGCCTCCGCGAGCGAGGCAGTGCGCCAAGGCCTGCGGCTGCTGGAACGTCGGCGATCGCAGGAGGATGAGTTGCGGGCGATGATCCAAGCCTCCCTGGCCGAAGGTGGGGAGGGATCGGACGGGGATTTACAGGCCGAGTTGGATGCGCTCGCCAAAAGGCTGGAAAAAGTGCCCGCGTGAGTGAGGCGGCTCGTCCTCCGTCCGCCCGCGCGGCGCGATTTCCTCGCGATATTCGAAGATGTTGCGCGCGAGAGCGGAAGCGTGGCCGTTGCTGCCGGGTTCGTCGGACGCTGCCCGGCACGCTCGGTCGTGCACGGCCGGAACTGGGCGAGGGCCTGCGTGGTTTCGCCATCCGGGGCTACATCATCTTCTTCCGCGACGAGGCGAACACGCTTGTCTTCATCAACATCGTCGAGGGTCATCGCGACATGCACGCCCTGTTCACGGACGATCCGGCGTAATCCCTGACCGCGCATCACACGAGAGACACCCTTGGCCGCCTACCTCATCCGCCGTCTGCTGCTGCTCATCCCCACCCTGCTGGGGATCATCGCCATCAACTTTGCCGTCGTGCAGTTCGCACCCGGCGGACCGGTCGAGCAGGCCATGGCGGAGGCGCGCGGCCGCGGCCCTGACGCCACGGCCCGCATCACCGGCGCCACCAGCGATTCCGGGACCTACCGCGGCGGCCGCGGCCTCGACCCGAAGCAGATCGAGGAGCTGAAGCGCACCTTCGGCTTCGACAAGCCAGCCGGCGAGCGGTTCGTCATCATGCTGCGCGACTACCTGCGCTTCGACTTCGGGCGCAGCTTCTTCAAGGACGCGACCGTGCTCGACCTCGTGCTGCAGAAGATGCCGGTCAGCGTCTCGTTGGGCCTGTGGTCGACGCTGCTGGTCTATCTGGTCAGCATCCCGTTGGGCATCCGCAAGGCGGTGCGGGACGGCAGCGCCTTCGACGTGGCGACCAGCGCCGTCGTGCTGATCGCCTACGCGGTGCCGGCCTTCCTGTTCGCCATCATGCTGGTCGTGCTGTTCGCCGGCGGCAGCTTCGTGCAGTGGTTCCCGCTGCGCGGCCTGACCAGCTCGGGCGCCGAGGCGTGGTCCGGGGCGGCCCGGGCGTGGGACTACGCCTGGCACCTGGTGCTGCCGACCATCGCCCTGGTGGCAGGCGGGTTCGCCGGGCTGACGATCCTGACGAAGAACTGCTTCCTGGAGGAAATCCGCAAGCAGTACGTGCTGACCGCCCGGGCAAAGGGCGCCGGCGAGCAGCGCGTGCTGTACGGCCACATCTTCCGCAACGCCATGCTGCTGATCGTCGCCGGGTTCCCGGCGGCGTTCATCGGCATCCTGTTCAGCTCCGCCCTGCTGATCGAGATCGTGTTCTCGCTCGATGGACTCGGCCTGCTAGGGTTCGAGAGCGCGATCCGCCGCGACTACCCGGTGATGTTCGGCACGCTGTATCTGTTCACCCTGCTGGGCCTGCTGATGCAGATCGTGGGCGACCTGCTGTACACCGTCGTCGATCCGCGCATCGACTTCGAGGCCCGGCGATGACGCCGGTCACGCGGCGACGGCTGGCCATCTTCCGCGCGCACCGGCGCGGCTACGTCTCGCTGATCGTGTTCGCCGCCCTGTTCGTCGTCTGCCTGTTCGCCGAGGTGGTCGCCAACGACCGGCCGCTGCTGATCCACGTAGGCGGACATTTCTACAGCCCCCTGCTGCGCGACTATTCCGAGGACGTCTTCACCCCCGACGGCCTGCCGACCGAGGCCGACTTCACCGACCCGCATTTGCAGGAGGCGATCCGCAGCCAGGGCGGCTGGATGCTGTGGCCGCCGCTGCCGTTCCGCCACGACACCATCCTGAAGGACCTGCCCGTCCCCGCCCCGGCCCCGCCCAGCGCACGGCACCTTCTCGGCGCCGACGACCAGGCGCGCGACGTGCTCGCCCGGGTGATCTACGGCTTCCGGATTTCGGTGCTGTTCGGCTTCACGTTGACGCTGGTGTCATCGGTCGTGGGGATCGCGGCGGGCGCGGTGCAGGGCTATTACGGCGGCCTGGTCGACCTGCTGTTCCAGCGCTTCATCGAGGTGTGGGGCGGCATGCCGCAGCTTTATCTGCTGATCATCCTGGGCAGCATCCTGACGCCAGGGTTCTGGGTGCTGCTGGCGTTCCTGCTGCTGTTCTCCTGGATGGCGCTGACCGGCGTGGTGCGGGCGGAGTTTTTGCGCGGCCGGAACCTCGACTACGTGCGCGCCGCGCGGGCGCTGGGGGTGTCGGACGGCGCCATCATGGCGCGGCACATCCTGCCGAACGCCCTGGTGGCGGTGATGAGCTTCCTGCCGTTCACCTTGTCGGGCTCGGTCACTGTGCTGGCGACGCTGGATTTCCTGGGCTTCGGGCTGCCGCCTGGCTCGCCCTCGTTGGGGGAGCTGGTGGCCCAGGGCAAGAACAACCTGCAGGCGCCATGGCTGGGGATCACCGCCTTCGTCGTGCTCGGTGGCCTGCTGACCCTGCTCATCTTCATCGGCGAGGCGGTGCGCGATGCGTTCGATCCGCGAAAGACCGGCTGATGTCGCTGCTGGAGATCGACGGCCTCGGCATCGGGTTCGGCGCGCGCCGGGTGGTGGACGCGGTCAGCCTGGCGCTGGACGCGGGCGAGACGCTGGCCCTGGTGGGCGAAAGCGGCTCGGGCAAGTCGTTGACTGCGCTGTCCATCCTGCGCCTGCTGCCGTCAGGCGCCGCGGTGCAGGGCCGCGTCGCGCTGGACGGCCAGTCCATGCTGGACGCGCCGCAGCGCGTGCTGATGCAGGCCCGCGGCGGCACGGCGGGCATGATCTTCCAGGAGCCGATGACGAGCCTGAACCCGCTGCACCGCATCGGCCGCCAGGTGTCCGAGGCCCTGGCGCTGCATGGCCGCCGGCCGGCGCGGGCGGCCGTGAAGGCCCTGCTCGCCCGGGTCGGCTTTGCCGATGCCGACCGCCGCCTGGACTCCTACCCGCATCAGCTCAGCGGCGGGCAGCGGCAGCGCGTGATGATCGCGATGGCGCTGGCGAACGACCCCAGGCTGCTGATCGCCGACGAACCGACGACGGCGCTGGACGTGACCATCCAGGCCGGCATCCTGGACCTGTTGGCGAAGGAGCGGCGGGAACGCGGCCTGGCGCTGCTGCTGATCAGCCACGACCTGAACGTGGTGCGCCGCGTCGCGGACCGGGTGGCCGTCATGAAGGACGGCCGCATCGTCGAGCAGGGCGCCGCCGCCGACATCTTCGCCAGCCCGCGCCACGCCTACACCCGCATGCTGCTGGACGCCGAGCCACGCGGCGCCCCGGCGCCCGTCCCCGTCGACGCCCCCGAGGCCGCATCCCTCGAAGGCCTCCGTGTCAGCTTCCCCGTGCGCCGCGGCCTGTTGCGGCGCCAGGTGGACGAGGTCCGCGCCGTCGATGGCGTCAGCCTGCGCGTGCGCCATGGCGAGACGCTCGGCCTGGTCGGAGAAAGCGGTTCCGGCAAGAGCACGATCGGTTTCGCGCTGCTGAAGCTGCAGGAGTCGACGGGCCGGGTCGTGGTGCTGGGGCAGGACGTGTCGGCCTGGACCGAGACGCAGCTGCGCCCGCTGCGCCGCCGCATGCAGATCGTGTTCCAGGACCCCTTCGGCAGCCTGAGCCCGCGGATGAGCGTCGCCGAGATCGTCGCCGAAGGGCTGCGCGTGCACGAGCCTTCGCTGCCATCCGCGGCCCGCGCCGCCCGCGTGGCCGCGGCCCTGGCCGAGGTGGGCCTGCCGGCCGACGCCGCCGACCGCTACCCGCACGAGTTCAGCGGCGGCCAGCGGCAGCGCATCGCCATCGCCCGCGCCATGGTGCTGAAACCGGCGCTGGTGGTGCTGGACGAGCCGACCAGCGCGCTGGATCGCTCCGTGCAGGGCCAGATCGTCGATCTGCTGCGCGGCCTGCAGGCGCTGCACGGCCTCGCCTACCTGTTCATCAGCCACGACCTGGCCGTGGTGCGCGCCATGTCGCACCGCGTGGCGGTGCTGCAGGCCGGACGCGTGGTGGAGGAAGGCCCGGCCGAGGCCATTTTCGCCGCCCCCAAAACGGACTATGCCCGGGCATTGATGGCCGCTGCCTTCCCGGCCGGCGCCCCTGACGCTTGACGCCGTTTTCGCAATCCGCTTGCAGAACACCGATACCGGGAACATCTATCCCCGGGACACCGCGGCCCCACGACCGCCAACGCCCGCGCCGACGCCCCCCAACGCCTAAGCACACGGCAGGATACCGACGATGGACACGCTGATCGGGCAGACCCCCCGGCGCCCCGGCCCCCAGGCCCCCAGCGCCGCAGGCCAAACGGGCGCCGCAGGCCTTACAGGCCCGGCAGGCCCCGCACCGGACATGATCATGGACGGCACCCAGGCCACCTTCATGCGCGACGTCATCGAGGCATCGCGCAAGATGCCCGTGATGGTCGATTTCTGGGCCACCTGGTGCGGTCCCTGCAAGCAGTTGACGCCCGTGCTGGAGAAGGTCGTCCGCGCCGCCGGCGGCCGGGTCCGCCTGGTGAAGATCGACATCGACCAGAACAAGGCCCTGGTGCAGCAGCTCGCCAAGCTCGGCCTGCCCATGCAGTCCGTGCCCACGGTCGCCGTGTTCTGGCAGGGACAGATCGCCGACGTGTTCCAGGGCGCCCTGCCCGAAAGCGAGATCAAGCGCGTCGTCGAGGCGGTGCTGAAGGTGGCCGGCGGCAGCATGCCCTCGGCCGATCTGCTGGCCGAGGCGCGCGCCGCGCTGGCGCAGAACAACCTGGACGAAGCCGGGTCGTTGTTCAGCGCGCTGCTGCAGGAGGAGCCCGAGAACCCGGACGGCTGGGCTGGGCTGATCCGCACGCTGATGGCGATGGGTCAGGAAGACCAGGCCGCCGACGCGCTGGACCAGGTGCCCGAGGCCATTCGCAATCATGCCGAGATCACCGGCGCCCGCAGCGCGCTGGCCCTGAGCATCGAGGGGCGCGAGGCCGCCAGCCAGCTCCAGGTGTTCGAGGCACGGCTGGCCGCCGACGCCGACGACCACCAGGCCCGCCATGACCTGGCGACCGCGCTGAACGCGACCGGAAAACGGGAGGAGGCGGCGGCAGCACTGCTGGAGATCGTCAAGCGCGACCGCGCCTGGAACGAGGACGGCGCCAGGATGCAGCTGCTGAAGTTCTTCGAGGCCTGGGGCATGACCGACCCGTCGACGCTTGCTGCCCGGCGCAAGCTGTCCACCCTGTTGTTCAGCTAGATCGATGGCCCTGCGCGTCGAAGACCTGCCGGCGGAGTTCGCGGTCTTTCCGCTGACCGGCGCATTGCTGCTGCCTGGCGGGAAGCTGCCGCTGAACATCTTCGAGCCCCGCTACCTCCGCATGGTGGATGACGCCCTGTCCGAAGGCCGGGTCATCGGCATGATGCAGCAGGACACGACCCGGCGGGACACGCCGAGCGGACCTGCGCTCTATCGCATCGGCTGCCTCGGCCGCCTCACCTCGTTCAGCGAGACGGAGGACGGCCGCTACCTCGTCACGCTGACCGGCGTGATGCGGTTCGGCGTCCAGGTGGAGCTGGAGCTGCGGCGCGGCTATCGGCGCGTGCGTGCCGAGCTGCTGCGGTTCGAGGCCGATCTTGCGGTGGCCGCCGCGAACGCGGCGCTGATCGACCGGACGGCCTTGTTCGCGGCGCTGCGCGCCTACTTCGCGGCGCACGGCTTCGACGCCAACTGGGACGCGATCGAGGAGATGCCCGACTCGACCCTGGTCAGCACCCTGGCGATGGTCTGCCCCTTCGAACCGGCAGAGAAGCAGGCGCTGCTGGAGGCGCCCGGCGAGGCGGACCGGGCCGAAGCGCTGCTGAGCCTGCTGAAGATGGGCGCCCACGCGGCCGACAGCGGCAGCGCCGGCCGGCGCGCCACATGACCCAGAACCAGCCGGCGGCGCTGCCGCATCCGGCGATCGACCCGCGCCTGCTTGAAATCCTGGTCTGCCCCGTCACCCGCGGCCCGCTGCGGTGGGACCCGGCGGCCCAGGAGCTGATCAGCCGCCAGGCCGGGCTGGCCTACCCGGTGCGGGATGGCATCCCGATCATGCTGCCCGACGAGGCGCGTCCGCTGGACGACGCCGACGGCGCGTGACCGCCGGCCCACGCCCGCTGGAGATCCGCATCCGCCGCGCCAGCGCAAGGCTGGAGGTCGATTTCGAGGACGGCCTGCACGCGAAGCTGCCCGCGGAATACCTGCGGGTCGAAAGCCCCAGCGCCGAGGTGCAGGGCCACGGCCCCGGCCAGAAGCTGCTGGTGGCCGGAAAGGCGTCGGTGAACATCGCCGCCGTCGAGCCGATCGGCAACTACGCCGTCCGCATCCGCTTCACCGACGGCCACGACACCGGCATCTACGCCTGGACGCTGCTGCACCAGCTTGCGCGCGAGCACGCGACGCGCTGGGCCGCGTACGAGGCGCAGCTGGCCGCAAAGGGGCTTCGCCGTGAGCCTTGACCCGGCGCGTGTCCCTGGTGGAGTCTGGACCGCAATGGACCTGCGCGCTCCCCACGAACTCCGTTTGGCTCGTCGGTTCCTGGCAACGCGCCCATGAGCCCGCTGCCATGAGCGGCTTTGGCCATGACGATTTGTATGCCTCGGAGCAGGGCCAGCTTTCGGCGGCGGCCGGCACCAACGCGGTGGCTGCCCTCCAGGCCGGACACCCGTTCAGCCTGCTGCTGGCCGAGGACGACCGGCAGCGCACCGTGGCGCTGGAGCAGTTGCTCGACACGATCGCCGACCCCGGCACGCGGTTCGCCCGCGCCACCAACCCGCTGCGCGCCCGCCTGACGCTGGAACGCCTGCTGATCCAAGTGATCCAGGGCGGCCCCGGGATACTGAACTCCGAGCCGGCCCAGCTCATCCGCAGCATCGCCGCCCGCCGCGACAACGAAACCCGCGTCGTGCTGGTCATCGAGCAGGCCGAGACGCTGCACCCCGACGTGCTGCGCTTCTTCGGCGCGACCGCCGCGCTGTTCCCGGACGGCACGCCAAAACTTCAGATCCTGTTCGTCGGCCGCCCGGAGTTCCGCCAGCTTCTGGACGACCCCAGCGCCGGCTTCGACGAGCAGACCGCGATGCTGGAGCAATACCGCCCGAAAGAGAGCGAACCCGCCTTCGCCTTCGCCCCGCCCCCGTCGCAGGACGTGCTGCCGCAGCGCCCCCTGCCCTTCCTGGACACCAGCCTGAGGACGCAGTTCCTGACTGTCTGGAACCGCGGCCTGCTGACTCAGCTCACGATGATCTTCGGCACGCTGATCGGCGCCGGCGCCGTGGCGTTCTCGCTCTACCTGGCCGTCTCGACGCCGCCGCAGCCCGCGGCGCAGGACACGACCTCTGCCCTGGCCGAACTGCCGGACCCCGGCGACAACGACCCGGATCCGCCAGCACTGCTGCCGGGCCCGGCGCCCGACGCGGCCACCGAAGCCCTGCGCCAGGAGTTCGCGGCCTATCTGACCGCCTCGGGCCGGGAGATCACCAACGTGACGCCAGCGCAGCGCCGCACCATCTTCAACGAGTTCCTGGCCTGGCGGGCACGGACCACGGCGCCGGCCAAGCCGAGGTAGGCTGTATCCCTACGTCATCCCCTGGCCTTTTCTCCCTATGTCATCCCCAGGCCTTCTTGACCCGGGGATCTCGTCGCCACTGGAGCGCACAGCGTCACGCCCAAGGGATCCCCGGGTCAAGACAGGCCCGGGGATGACGTATGGAGATGGAGCCGACGTATAAGAATGGAGCCGAACGCGGGCGGCGTGCGTGAACGGTCGCTACTTCGGCGCGATGACGAACTTGCCGCTTTGCATCGTCAACACCACGACCCCCTCCGTGCTCGCCGGGTCGCGGCCGGCGGTGAAGGTGAATGGGCCCATCACGCCGCTATACCTGGTCTTCAACAGCGCATCGTGAATCTTCTCCGGCTCCGCTGCCCCGGCGTGCTCGATCGCCTCTGCCACGATGTGCATGGCGTCATAGGCCTGGGCTGCGAACTGGTCCGGGTCCTTGGCGTATTTTGCCTTGAACGACGTCACGAAGGTCTGGTTGGCGGCGTCCGGCTTCGCGACGAACCATGGGCTGCCCACCAGCAGCCCGTCCGACGCCGCCCCGGCGATCTCGCCCAGCTTCGGCGAGTTGCTGCCGTTGCCGCCCAAGAACAGCGTCTCTTTCCCGAAGCCCAGCTGCCGCGCCTGCAGCAGCACGCCCGACACCGGCTCCACCAAGGCCGAAATACCCACCGCATCCGGCTTCAACGCCTTGATCTTCGTAAGCTGAGCGCTGAAATCCGTGTCCTTGGTGCCGAAGCTCTCGATCGCGGCGATGGACAGCCCGGCCTTCTCGGCCGCCGCCTTCATCGTGTCGAACCCGGATTTGCTGAACGCGTCGTCGTTCGCATACATCAGCGCGATGGTCTTGACGCCCCTCGACTTGGCCAGGGCGAGCGTCACCGGGATGACGTCGCTTTCCGGCAGGCTGGTGCGGAACACGTACGGCCCGATGTCGGTGATCCCCGCGGCCGTCGTGCTGGTGCCGACGATCGGGATCTTCCGCTCGTTGACCACCGGGCCTACGGCGAACATCTCGTTGGACAGGGTCGGCCCGATGACGGTGACCACCTTGTCGCGCCCGATCAGCTTGCGCGCCGCGTTGATCGCCTGGTCCTTGTTCGCCGCGCTGTCCTCGACGGTCAGCTGGATCTTGCGGCCGCCGAGCACGCCTTTCTGGTTGATCTCCTCCAGCGCCAGCTCCAGCCCGGCCTTGATCGCGACGCCATAGGCGGCGTTCGGCCCGCTCAGGATCTCGATGGCGCCCACCTGCACCGGCCCCGTCGGTTGCGCCCAGGCGGCGAACGGCGCGGCCGACACCCCGGCCAACAGGCTTGCAGCAAGCATCGATCTGCGGAACATGGCTGTTTCCCCCAAGCGGATTTGCCCGGACCCTATCGGAAACCGCCGGCAGATCAAGCCGGTGCGGCTCGCTGGAGACCTGATACGCTCCGCGGCATGAAACTCCGAGTCGCCACCTGGAACATCAACTCGCTGCGCCTGCGGCTGCCGTTGCTGGAGCATCTCAGGGAGAAGCTCGACCCCGACGTGATCTGCCTGCAGGAAACGAAGGTGCCGGACGAGCTGTTCCCCGAGGCCGGGCCGGGGGCGCTTGGCTACCCCTACTACGCGCGGCGCGGCATGAAGGGCTACAACGGCGTCGCCATACTGTCGCGGGTGCCGATCGAGCCCGACACGTTGGCCCCCGACTGGTGCGAGAAGGGCGACTGCCGCCACATCGCCGTGCGCCTGCAGGCGCCCACCGGCCCCATCGAGCTGCACGACTTCTACGTGCCCGCCGGCGGCGACATCCCCGACATCTCGGAAAACCCGAAGTTCGCCCACAAGCTCGCCTTCGTATCCGAGGCAACCACCTGGTTCACCGCCAGGCGCGCCGAGCGCTGCATCCTGGTCGGCGACCTCAACATCGCGCCGCTGGAGCACGACGTCTGGAGCCACAAGCAGTTGCTGACCGTCGTCAGCCACACGCCGATCGAGGTCGAACATCTCAACGCCTGGATGCGCGCCGGCTTCGTGGACGCGATGCGGCATTTCGTGCCGGCGGGGGAGAAGTTGTACACGTGGTGGTCCTACCGCAACCGCGACTGGAAGGTGGCCAACCGCGGCCGCCGCCTGGACCACATCTGGGTAACGCCGGACCTGGCGCCGTCATTGCGCGGCATGCAGGTCCTGGTGGAGGCGCGGGACTGGGAGCGCGGGTCCGACCACGTGCCCGTCTGCGTGGAGTTGGAGGTTTAACTCTAAGTGTCTTCTCTGATTGGGGTTGTTACATGCAAGCGATTTCTTGTTGTCCAAGCTGGTCGTTCAGGCCCGTCCAAATCCGCGTGGGAGGTTGATGTCGGCCAGGGC
>JAYUCA010000094.1:0-19169 GCA_043740535.1 Rhodospirillales bacterium
TCCTGCTCTGGTTTGTTGATTAAGAACGCGGAACCTCGTTTCAGGTCCAAGCAACCTGAAACGATACCGCTCTGGTTTGTTGATTAAGAACGCGGAACCTCGTTTCAGGTCCAAGCAACCTGAAACGATACCGCTCTGGGCGTGATCCGTTCGGCATGATCGGATGGCGCTGCTCGCTCGTATGCTGCCGTAAACGTCATTGCGAGCCCGTGGGCGAGCCATTGTTCGGGAGATCGATGGCTTTGGGACCATGAACCTTTTTCTATCGCCGTCAGCGCGAGCCGCTTGGCGAGGCGATCCAGGGGCCGCATGCACCCCTCTCGGCCCCTGGATCGCCACGCCGCAAGAGCGGCTCGCGATGACGGATGGTCCCTGAGTCTTGGTCTGAAGGGCTACCCGCGGGCGGCGCGCGGCGCCTTGCGGCTGACGTAGCTGCGGCCGGGGCGGGGGCCCGAGGTGCGGTTGTCGGCCCCGGCGGTGCCGGGCTCGATGCGCGGCTCGTGCGCGCCGGCCTGGCTGGCCTTCAGTGCAAAGCGGTCGGCGGCCGCGGCTACGATCTCGAACCGCGTGTCGGTGTCGAAGATGCGGATGGCGCCGATGTCGGCCTTGGTCACCTCGCCCAGGCGGCAGATGAGCGGGATGAGCCATTTCGGGTCGGCGTTGTTGCGGCGGCCGACGGAGATGCGGAACCACGAGCTGCCGCCGGCGCCGCGCTGCGGCTCCCGGTCGCTGGCGGTGCGGGGCTGGTAGGTGGAGGCCTGATGCGCGGGGGCCGCGGGTGCCTGCGAGAAGTCCGATTCCGGCTTCGGCAGGCGGGCGCGCAGCACGCGGGCCAGTGCGGCGGCGACGCCCTCGGCCCCGGTCCGCTCCAGCAGCAGGCGGCCGAGCGCGAGGTCGGCCTCCGAGGGCGCGTCGGTCAAGGTCGGCAGCGCCATCAGGCGTTCCTGGTCGCGTTCGGCGATCAACTCGGCGCTCGGCGGGTCGCTCCAGCCGGCATCGAGGCCGGCGGCGCCCAGCAACTGTTCGGCGCGGCGGCGCTTGCTGAACGGCACCAGCAGGACGGACGTGCCCTTGCGCCCGGCGCGGCCGGTGCGGCCGCTGCGGTGCAGCAGGGTTTCCTTGTTGGTGGGCAGGTCCGCATGGATCACCAGGTCGAGGTCCGGCAAATCCAGCCCGCGGGCCGCGACGTCGGTGGCGACGCAGACCGAGGCGCGGCCGTCGCGGATGGATTGCAGCGCGCTGGTGCGCTCGTGCTGGCTGAGTTCGCCGCTGAGGGCGACGGCGGCGAAGCCGCGGGCCAGCAGCCGCTCATGCAGGCGGCGGACGCCGTCGCGGGTGGCGCAGAACACCAGCGACGCCCCGGCCTCGAAATAGCGCAGCACGTTGACGGCGGCACGCTCGGCATCATGCGGGGCCATCAGCACGGCGCGGTACTCGATGTCGGCGTGCGGGGTGTTGCGCCCGCCGGTGTCGATGCGCAGGCCGTCCTGCTGGTAGCGGCGGGCGAGGCCCGCGATCTCCTTCGCGATGGTGGCGGAGAACATCAGCGTGCGCCGGCCGGCCGGCGTGGCGTCGAGGATGAATTCGAGGTCCTCGCGGAAGCCGAGGTCGAGCATCTCGTCGGCTTCGTCGAGGATGGCGACCGTGAGGGCCGAAAGGTCCAGGCGGGCGCGTTCGAGGTGGTCGCGCAGCCGCCCGGGCGTGCCGACGACGATGTGGCAGCCATTGGCCAAAACGCGCTGCTCGGCACGCGAGTCCATGCCGCCGACGCATGACGCGATGCGGGCGCCGGTCTCGGCATAGAGCCACATCAGTTCGGCCTTCACCTGCATGGCGAGCTCGCGGGTGGGGGCGATGACGAGGGCCAGCGGCGCGGCCGGGGGCGGGAAGCGCTCGGCGTCGCCCAGGATGGTAGGCGCGATGGCGAGGCCGAAGGCGACGGTTTTCCCCGACCCGGTCTGCGCGGAGACCAGCAGGTCCCGGCCGGCGGCTTCGGGGGCAAGGACCGCGGACTGGACGGCGGTGGGTTCGGCGTAGTCATGCGCGGCCAGGGCGCGCGCGAGGGCCGGGTTCAGGTCGGTGGGAAAGGACATGGGACGGGGTATGGGGGTTCGGGGGGCGGAATGGAAGGGTTTTGGGCGCGGGTCTGACCCGATGGTGGGGGAATGGGCCTGCGGACCGGCGATATCCGCGACGGTTACGGAGCGATCGTCGTCAAATACTCCATCGCGTTGACGGTGCGGATCGAACGCCATGGATCAAGGACCGGAAGATCAGCGTCACTGCTGACGACGATATGGGCCGCAGAGATAAGGGCGAGTTCCAGATATTTGTTGTCTTTGGCATCCCGGCAATCGTGAACCAGCATGGTCGGTACGAACCAAACTGCGTTCGAGCGGATCAATGTAAGCAAGGTTGAGTGGCGCGCGCGGGAAATCGATCGGCTGAATTCTGGCCGACCCAATACTCGATCGATCTCCTGGAGGACCGGAAGCGAAAGCGCAAACCTGTCATGCTCGGCAACCTGTGCCTGCTCCGGAACACCATCGACCTTGAGGGCCGCACCGACGATCGTCGATGCATCGAAGACGATCAACCGGTTCGACGCCGTTCGGCGTTGTAAGCCGCCAGCTCGGCGTCGATTTCCGCGTCGGTCAAGCCGGCCGCACGCGCGTCTGCCTTGGTTGCTCGGATCGCTTCAGCGAGTGGGCTATGACTCGAACGGTCGTGGAAAATCCGACTGACGATCTATCCAACGGCGACCCGGGTGGCCGGGTCTTGCAATGCGGCCGCGGCGGCGGCTTCGACGGGAATTGTCGCATCGATGGTGCTGGTCATCCTGAACTCCTACGCCGACCTTGTGACGCCGAAAAGCATCATGCCTATTGCACGTTCGGCTCCGCGCCGGACGTTTGTTCCACTTCATATACAAGATCGAATCCCGGCCGCGGTTTATAGATGCCGGTGGTCAGCATAAATCTCGTGCCCGCACCAGCAGCCTTGTCCCAGATTGCGATATCGGGGCGGCCGCCGGATCCGGCCAGCATTCGTGGTTCGCCGAGATGGAAGGTTTCGACCAGCGCAGTCCGGATTTCTTCCGGCGTCGCATCCGGTGCAGAGATGGCGCAGGTGGACAGGCGCCGCGGACCGTTCTTCGCCTCAGATACCGAGAACGCCAGCGGGCCGCCGGTCATGCCCATCAGCCAGGTTTTGCTGCGGATCCTGATCCCGTTGTGCTCAGGTGGCGCGAAATCGGTCAAGACCCGCATTCTCATCGCCGTGGCCTTCTGATCCAGGCGATCGAAGTTCAGCGGCTCGACCATGCACATCACGGTCAAAGCGTTGACGAGCCCATCCACCCGGCTCATCGCCGCAACTGGCCACACGGCGCCCGCCCATAGTGGAATGACCAACAGAAAAAATCGCATTGTCAGGATCCCGGCTTTTCACGGAACGGCAATCAGTTCCGCCTGCTTAACGGACTGCGTCGACTTGAACGTCGTCACACCCACTCCCCGTTCCGCATCACCGCCTCGCTGCCGCCGCCCGGCAGCACGCCATCGACGTCGATCTCGCCAGAGCCGATCATCCAGTCGATATGGATCAGGCTCGTGTTCGCGCCGCGGGTCGCAAGCTCCGCATCGCTGGCCGTCGTGCCGCCCTCGAGGCACGTGCGGTAGGCCTGGCCCAGGGCGATGTGGCTGGCGGCGTTCTCGTCGAACAAGGTGTTGAAGAACAGCAGGCCGCTCGCGCTGATGGGGCTGGAGTGGGGCACCAGCGCGACCTCGCCCAGGCGGCGGGCGCCCTCGTCGGTGCCGAGCACCTTCTGCAGCACGTTCTCGCCGGCGCTCGCGTGCGCCTCGACGATCTTGCCCTGCTCGAACCTTACCGCGATGTCCTGGATCAGGGTGCCCTGGTATGACAGCGGCTTCGTGCTGCGGACGCGGCCGTCCACACGGGTGTTGTGGGGGGTCGTGAACACTTCCTCGCTCGGGATGTTCGGGTTGCAGACGATGCCGTTCTTCGAGGGTTCGGAACCGCCGAGCCACAGGTGGCCGTCCGCCAGGCCCACGCGGAGGTCGGTGCCGGGGCCGCGGAAGTGCAGCGCGTCGTAGCGCTTATGGTTCAGGAAGCCGGTCCGGGCGTGCAGCGCGTCGTTATGGGCGGCCCAGGCGGCGACCGGATCGGGCTGATCGACGCGGGAGGCGGCGAAGATGGCGTCCCACAGCCTGGCGACAGCCTGGTCTTCCGGAAGCTCGGGGAACATCAGCGCGGCCCAGGCGGGGGTCGCGTAGCAGACGATCGACCAGTTGGTGGCGAAGTTGGTGATCAGCTCCATGGCGGGGCGGTAGGCGATCGAGCGGGCCTTGTTCGCGCGGGACACTTTTTCGGGGTCCTGGGCGGCCAGCAGGGCCGGGTTTTCGCCGCCGATCGCCAGGCGGGCGGCGCCGTTGCGGTAGGCGCTCGCCATACCCTCGAACAGCCAGGCGGTGGCGTGGTCGAAGGCGTCGTTCGGGGCGTGCTGGAAGCGGGCGAGGGTTGTGACCTCGTCGGACAGCAAAGTGGTGACCAGGCTTGCCCCGGCCTTGTAGGCGTGTTCGGTGATGCGGCGGACGAGGGGAACGGCGTCAAGCGGGGCAGTCAGCACAAGCTCCTGGCCGTGGCGGAGGCCGAGGCCGACGTTGACGGCGACCTGGGCGAGGCGGTCCAGGCGGGCGTCGTGGGTCATCAGGGGGGCGATGGCGTTCATCTTGGGCTCCGAAAGGCTGGCCGGTAGTTAAGCACGATCGATGACTGGTGACAGGGTGCGGAAACCAGGCAAGATGGCGGTCTGCACACGGATGGGGACCGTCATGAGCATCACGCGCCGGGGTATCGCTGCTGGCATGTTGGCCGCGCCGTTCGTGCGGGGGGCGGCAGCGCAGGAGCGGTCGATCACGTTTGCCGGGTACAGCGGGATCTACCAGGACAACTACCAGGCGGCGGTGATCGATCCGTTCGTCAGGAAGACCGGGATCAAGGTCACGTATTTCGGGCTGCCGAACTCGGCGCAGACGCTGGGAACGCTGCGGGCGCAGAAGGCCGCGCCGCAGATCGACGTGTCGATGATGGACGTGACGTTCGCCAAGGCGGGCACGGATGAGGGGCTGTTCGAGGCGTTCGACAAGACCAGCGTGCCCTCGGTGGCCCAGCTCGACCCCAAGGCGCTGCAACCGGGCGTGATGGGGGCGGCGCTGACGTTCGACAACGTGGTGCTGCTGTATGCGCCGCAGGCGGTGAAGCCGGCGCCGACGTCGTGGAAGGTGCTGTGGGACAAGGCCTATGCCGGGCAGATCGCGATCCCGGGGATGCCGGACCTGGTGGGGATCAGCCTGATCCTGATGGCCAACAAGATCTACGGCGGCGGGGACTACCGGCAGGGGCTGGAGAAGGGCATCGCCGCCGTCAGCGACATGGCGCCCGGCGTGCTGAGTTGGGACCCGCGGCCGGACCCGTACTCGTTCATCACCAACGGCCAGGCGGTGCTGGGCGTGGGCTGGAACGCGCGGGCGCAGCTCTATTCGTCGCAGAGCGAAGGCAAGCTTGCTGTGGCGCTCCCAACAGAGGGGTCGTTGTTCCAGATCAACATGGTGGAGGTGTCGAAGGGGTCCAAGCAGACCGGGGCGGCGCTGGAGTTCGTCAACTATATCCTGGGCGTGGAGGCGCAGACGGCGTTCACCGAGCGGATGTTCTACGCGCCGACCAACGGGCAGGCCAGGCCGAGTGCGGCGGCCATGGCCAAGACGGTCGCGACGCCCGAGCGGATGGCGCTGATGATGGACGTCGACTGGCTGGAGATCGCCAAGATCCGCGACGGCGTGGGCGAGCAGTGGCGGCGGCGGGTGCTGACGAAACGCTGACCCCTTGAGCCATCTGGTTCTCGAAAAGCTGGAGAAACGCTACGGCCCGGGCCCGGCATCGGTCTCGGCCCTGGACCTGGCGGTCGAGCAGGGGGAGCTGGTGGCTTTGCTCGGGCCGTCCGGGTGCGGCAAGACGACGACGCTGCGGATGATCGCCGGGCTGATCGCGGCGACGTCGGGGCGGATCGCGGTGGCGGGGCGGGACGTGACGGCGCTGCCGGCGCACCGGCGGGACATGGGCATCGTGTTCCAGAACTACGCGCTGTTCCCGCATATGACCGTGGCGGGGAACGTCGCGTTCGGGCTGGAGATGCGCAAGGTCGCGCGGGCAGAGATCGGGCCACGGGTGCAGCGGGCGCTTGACATGGTGCGGCTGGGGCATCTGGCAGGACGGCGGCCGAAAGAGCTTTCGGGCGGGCAGCAGCAGCGGGTCGCGCTGGCGCGGGCGCTGGTGATCGAGCCGTCGATCCTGCTGCTGGACGAGCCGCTATCGAACCTGGACGCCAAGCTGCGCGACGAGATGCGGACAGAGATCCGCGACATCCAGCAGCGGCTGGGGATCACCGCGATCTTCGTCACGCACGACCAGGCGGAGGCCCTGGCGATGTGCGACCGGGTGGCGGTGATGCGGGCGGGCACGCTGGAGCAGTTGGGCACGCCGAGCGCGATTTACGAGCATCCGGCCAGCCTGTTCGTCGCGGATTTCGTGGGCCGGACGAACCGGATCGAGGGGGAGCGGCTGGCTGACGGGTCCGTGCGGGCCGGCGGCATGATGGTGCGGACCGCGGCAGCAGGGGCGGCGCCGGGGGCGGTGACGATCGCGATCCGGCCGCATCGGATCCGGCTGGGGCCCGGCGAGGACGGCTGGAATTCGGTAGCCGGGGTGATCCGGCGGACGACCTACGTGGGCGACGTGGTGGCGCTGGAGGCCGCGGTGGCAGACGGGGTGGTGCTGACGGTGGAGCAGCATACGCAGCCGGGCGGCGCGATGCCGGTCGTTGGGCAGGCGGTGACGCTGGGGTGGCGGGTCGAGGACACGCTTTGTTTTCCCCGGTGCTGAGGCCCGCCGCCCTGCTGCTGCCGGTGCTGCTGGTCAATCTGGGCACGTTCGTCTGGCCGGTTCTGAGCCTGGCTTCGTTGTCGTTCCGCCCCGTGTCGGCCAGCGGGGCGCTGGGCGAGGGATGGAGTACCGCCACCTGGTCGAACGTGCTGGGGGACAGCTTCTATTTGGACCTGGTAGGCCATTCGGTGCTGGTGGCGCTGGTGATCACGCTGGCGACGCTGCTCACCAGCTATCCGGTGGCGCTGTTCGTGCACCGGGCCGCGCCGCGGTGGCGGAACCTGCTGCTGGTGCTGTGCGTGTCGCCGCTGCTGATCTCGGCGGTGGTGCGGACCTATGGGTGGCTGGTGATCCTGGGCGACCGCGGGGTGCTGCCCAGCATGCTGCGCAGCGTGGGCATCGCGCCGGGGCGGCTGATGTTCAACGAGACGGGGGTGATGATCGGGCTGACGGAGATCCTGATGCCATACATGATCCTGGCGCTGCTGGCCGGTTTCGGGCGGCTGGACGCAACGCTGGAGGACGCGGCGGCGAGCCTGGGGGCGCCGCCCTGGACGCGGTTCCGCCGCATCGTGCTGCCGCTGACGGCGCCCGGCATCCTGCTGGGGTGCCTGCTGGCCTTCGTGCTGGCGGTCAGCAGCTTCATCACGCCGAAGCTGCTGGGCGGTGGCCGGGTCAATCTTCTGGCGACCGAGATCTACGACCAGGCGATCGTGACGTTGAACTGGCCTGTGGCTGCGGCGCTGTCTGTCGTGGTGCTGGCGGTGTTCGGCGCGGCGCTGCTGATCTATGGGCGGCTGCTTCGGGTGGTCGCATGATGCCGGCGACACTCAGTACCGACCCGTCATCGCGAGCCCTTGCGAAGCGATCCAGGACCGATAGATCAGGTCTGGCCGCCCTGGACTGCTTCGCAGGGGCTCGCAGTGACGATGCGGACCGGTCAATGCCTGATATCGCATGAGGTGGGGGTTCCGCCTGCTGGTGCTGGTGCTGTTCGTGTTCCTGCTGGCGCCGGTGATCCTGGTCGTGCCGCTGTCGTTCAGTTCGGCCAACAGCCTGGTCTGGCCGCCACCCGGCTGGAGCGTGCGCTGGTACGGCGCGATGCTGCAGCAGCCCGGCCTGGTGCAGGCGGCCTGGAACAGCCTCGTGCTGGGGGGCATCGTCTGTCTGATCTGCCTGGGGTTCGGCATGCCGGCGGCGCTGGCGTTGCAGCGGGGGGAGTTCCGCGGGCGCGAGGCGCTGATGGCGCTGATCACCGCGCCGCTGCTGCTGCCGACGATCGTCATCGGGCTGGCGTTGCTGACGGTGTTCGTCAGCATGGGCCTGCTGGGAAGCTGGACCGGGCTCGTGCTGGCGCATCTGACGATCACCCTGCCCTATGCGGTGCGGGTGCTGTCGACGGCGCTGGGCACGCTGCCGGCCGGCATCGAGGATGCGGCGCGCAGCCTGGGCGCATCGCCGCTGCTGGTGTTCTGGCGGGTCACGCTGCCGCTGATGGTCCCGGGCGTCGTGGCGACGGCGGCGATCACGTTCCTGGTGTCGTTCGACGAGGTGGTGATCAGCCTGTTCGTGGTCGGCCCGCAGCTCACGACCTTGCCGGTGGCGCTGTTCCGTTACGTCGAGTCGCGGACCGATCCGCTGGTGGCGGCCGTGTCGACGCTGCTGGTGGTGCTGACGCTGCTGGTGGTGATCGTGCTGGACCGCGCGGTCGGGCTGCGGCGGGCGGTGGGGTAAGCCATCTGCGCGGACCCTCAGGGGCTGCGGGGCGCTTTATGACTGAGCATCGGACCCAGCGGGCCGCCGCCGAACAGGTGGACATGCAGATGCGGCACCTCCTGCCCGGCATGCACGCCCATGTTCGACAGCACGCGGAAGCCGGGCTGCTCCAGGCCCTCTTGCCTCGCGACCGCGCCCACCGCGCGGAAGAACCCGGCGATCTCCGCATCGGATGCGGTCGCCACGAAGTCGCTGAGCGCCACGTAGGGGCCGCGGGGGATCACCAGGATATGCGTCGGCGCCACCGGGCTGACGTCGTGGAAGGCGATGGCCCACTCGTCCTCATAGACGCGGCGGGACGGGATCTCGTCGCGCAGGATGCGGGCGAAGATGTTCGTGGGGTCGTACGGGCCGGCGCCGCTGACGGGCATCGTTGTCTCCGCTCGGATCTGGTGCACCGCAGAGATACCGGGCCGGTCCGGCGATGCCAAGCGCGGGCCCGGGCAGGGAGATCGCATTTGGCCATACTCGTTGAAACCGTCATGGCCGGGCCTTGACCTGGCCATCCACGCGTCGGCAACCACGCCAGGTGTCGGTCGTAAGGGTGCGATGTTTCAGCCGCTCGGCTTTGTCCCAGTTGAACCGCGTGGGTGCCCGGGTCAAGCCCGGGCATGACGAAGTCGGAACGAGCTTGCCATGCCGCTCGGGGTGGCGGCGCTGGAGGACAAGATTGTCCAGCGCGCGCTGGTTGGGGTGCTGAACGTTATCTACGAGACGGATTTCGCCGGGTTCTCCTATGGGTTCCGCCCCGGGCGCAGCCAGCATGATGCGCTGGATGCCCTGGCGGTGGGGCTTCACAGGCGGCGTGTGGGCTTTGTGCTGGACGCCGACATCCGGGCGTTCTTCGGCACGATCAGCCATGAGTGGCTGATGCGTTTCCTGGAACACCGGATCGGCGACCGGCGCGTCCTGCGTCTCATCGGCAAGTGGTTGAAGGCAGGCGTGCTGGAAGACGGCACGTGGACCGAAGGCACGGTCGGCACTCCGCAAGGGGCGGTGATTTCACCGCTGCTGGCAAACGTCTACCTGCACTACGTCTACGACCTGTGGGTGCAACGATGGCGCAAGCGCGATGCCCGCGGGGAGATGATCGTGTTCCGCTATGCGGATGACACCATCGTCGGTTTCCAGTTCGAGGACGACGCGCGCAGGTTCCTCGATGATCTCGGCAAATGGCTCACGTCAAACACCCAAGGCAAGAGCCGGGTGCGTCAGCAGCGCAAGCTCGGATCTGTGCGGGGGGCGCGGGGTGGCCCGCGTCCCTACCGCGACTGCCATCCGCGCGCGTCAACCGAATGCTCACGCCGCACCCGGCCCGGCACGCAACGCCCGGCGCATGATCTTGCCCGTACTGGTCTTCGGGAGGTCGTCCACGAGATGCAGCCGGCGCGGCACCTTGTACGACGCCAAATGGTGCCGGCAGTGCGCCAGGATCTCCGCCTCGCCCAGTGCTGCACCGCGGTGCAGCACGATAAAGGCGTGGGCGATCTCGCCCTTCTCCTCGTCTGGCTCCCCCACGACGGCCACCATGGAGACGGCGGGGAGCATGGCGATGACGGTCTCCACCTCGGCCGGATAGACGTTGTAGCCGGCGGTCAGGATCATGTCCTTCTTGCGGTCCACGATCCAGATATAACCGTCCTCGTCGATGCGGCCGATGTCGCCCGTGGCGAGCCAGCCCTGGGTGATGGCGAGGGCGGTGGCGGCCGGGTTGTTCCAATAGCGGCGGGTGACGAGGGGGCCGCGGACCATCAGTTCGCCCGCCTCGCCCGAAGCTGCGTCGCGCTGCGCGTCGTCGGCATGGGCGGCGCGAACGTCCACCCCCGGGAAGGGTAGGCCGATGGAGCCGTAGCGCGGCGGCCAGTAGGGCGAATGGGAGGTGGCGGGGCCCGCAACCTCGGTCATGCCCCAGAGTTCGAGCATGGGGCAGCCGAAGCGGGCGGCTGCGGCTTCGATCTTCGCAAGCGGCATGGTCTGGCCGCCCACGGTACACCGGCGCAGGCTGGCGAGGTCGGCGCCCGCGATGCCAGGGTGGGCCAGCATCTGGTAATACATCGTGGGCACGCCCTCAAACAGCGTTATGCGGTCCGCGGCGATCGCATGCAGGGCCTCCCCTGCGTCGAAACGCGCGGGCGCAATCAGGGTGGCGCCCGTCAGGAAGCAGGCATTCATAACGACGTTGCCGTAAACGTGCGGGAACGGCAGCGCGGAATAGATGCGGTCCTCGGCGGTGCGGACATGGATGGTGGCGGTAAGCGACGTGCTGGAGAACACGTTGCCTTGCGTCAGCTCGGCACCCTTGGGCCTGCCGGTCGTGCCGGAGGTGTAGCCGATGGTGAACAGCGCATCCGCCGACACGTCGGCAGGGGCGGTCCAGGGGCCGTCCGCGATCGTCTCGAAACCGACGGCATCACCGGGTTCGGCCGCGGCGATGACAAACTCGGGACGGGAACCGGAAAACGGAAACGCGCCGTCGGGCAGGATCACGGCCCGCGCGCCGGAGTCGACGGTGATAAAGCCGATCTCGACGGCGCTGAGCAGGATGTTGGCGGGTACGACGACGGCCCCCATGCGGGCAAGGGCGTGGTAGGCGACAATCCATTGCCAGCAGTTCGGCAGATGCAGCACGACGCGGTCGCCGCGCACGAGCCCCAGTGCCAGCAGCCCGCCTGCGAACCGGCCAGCCAGGTGGTCCAATTCGGTGAAGCCCAGCGTGCGCAGGCCCGGGAACACCACGGCGTCCTTGCTGCCCCACTTGCCCGCGGCATGGTGAGCCAGATCGGCGATGGTGGGGCGGATGGGCCTTGTAGTCGGGTGCATCGTGGATCTCCCTTCGCCCGTGTACAGCCACGGCGTCGGATGCGCCAACAGGAATGTGCCGGGCCGTCGTCGTCGTTTGCGACGCGGTATGCCGCGACGACCCGGTACATCATCGCGCTCGGGGTGTGCACCATGGGGGGTGGGGCGAACAGCCTTATCCGGATGATCAGCGCATAGCGCGACGACCTTTGTTGGCCTCGTTATTGGAATGTTTGGAGAAGTCACCACGTCGTAGCCTTCGCCAACCACATCGACCAGGCGGTTCTCCACCGTCGCGTCCAGCAGCCTTCCGTTCCACGGGTTGGCCGTTTTTCAACTCATGAGTGACTGGGCCAATATCTCAGGCGCCCATTTCGCAGCCCAACCGCTTTAGCGACGCATCCACCCAGCTTCGGTCGCTCCGACTGGCCAGGATGTCAGCCAGCTGTGTCGCTTCCGCGGATTGCTTTGCTGCCGCGGCATCAAGAACGGAAGCCACGTGATCGAACGGGACGCAGAGGATACCGTCACTGTCGCCGATCACCAGGTCACCCGGCTCGAACACCATCCCGTCGATGCTGACCGGGACGTTGATTTCCCCGGGCCCGTCCTTGTACGGACCGCGATGCGTTACACCGGCCGCATAGACCGGCAACGCACCCGCCTTCAGCGCGTCCACGTCCCGGACCGCACCGTTGATAACGATGCCGCCGACGCCGCGCTGGATTGCGTACGACTGCATCAATTCCCCAATGATGGCGTTCGTCAGGTCCCCGCCGGCATCGACCACAATAATGTCGCCGGGCTGGGCCAGGTCCAAAGCCTTGTGGACCATCAGGTTGTCGCCGGGCCTGGTCCGAACCGTCAACGCCGGCCCGGCCATCCCGCCCAGGGTGTGAAACGGCCGCAACCGCGGGCCGCCGGCCGTCAGCCGCCACATGCAGTCGCTGACGTTGGCCACGGGCATGCTGCGGGCGCGCCCGATCTGTTCAGCACTGACCTGGCGCGTGCGTGCATTGATCCTGAAGCCTATGGTCATGTCGATTCCCTCACACGTCAGCCATTGCTTTGAAGAAGTTCCGCCGGATGCGCGACGGGGGGCGGAGTGATGCGGTCCCGTCTTGCGCCAAGGATCATATCGGATGCCTTTTCCGCGATCATGAGCGTTGCCGCGTTGGTATTGGCGGACACCATGGCCGGCATCACCGACGCATCCACCACGCGCAAGCGCTCTATCCCGTGCACCCGCAGGTCCGGCCCGACGACGGCGTCGCGGTCAGGCCCCATGCGGCAGGTACTGATCGCGTGGTACACGGTCGAGCCGCGCGCCCGGGCATAGGCGAGCAAGGCCTCGTCGGTCTGCAGGTCCGGGCCTGGCGCCGTCTCCGAACCGCGATAGGGCGCCAGCGCCGCGCTGGCCAGCAGCCGACGGGCCCAACGCAGCCCGTCCACCGCAGCGCGCCGGTCGGCCTCGTCGGCGAGATAGTTGGGCTGGATGGCCGGCGCGATGGCTGGATCGGCAGAGCGGGCTCGCACCCAGCCGCGGCTGTGCGGCCGCATTTGCCAGACGCCGCAGGTCATGCCGGGAAAAGGCTGCAGCTTGCCCGTGACCCCCTCGGAATAGCTCGCCGGGGTGAACACGATTTGCAGGTCAGGTGCGTCCAGGTCGGGATGGGACCGGATGAAGGCGCCGACATGGGCCGGGCTGAGCGACAGCAGGCCTTGCCCGGTGGCGAGCCACCGCGTCACCTCCCACCATAGCCGCGGCCCTCGCGCCCGCTCGTTCAGGGTCCGGCCGAGCACGACGCGGTGCGCGACCCGCGTCGCGAAATGATCCTGCAATCCCTCCCCGACGCCGGGCAGGTCGTGCACGGAGGCGATCCCGATCTCGGCCAGACGCTCGGCGGGACCGATCCCCGAGAGTTGCAGCAGATGGGGCGAGTTGATCGCGCCGGCCGCGAGGATGACCTCACCGGCGGCCAACGCCTGGTGCTCCTGTCCTGCGCGCCGATAGGTGACGCCGACAGCCCGGCGGTCGGCAACGTCGATCCTGAGCACGTGGGCGCCGGTCACGACCCGCAGATTGGGGCGACGGCGGACCGGCGCCAGATAGCCGGTCGCCGCGCTATGGCGGCGGCCGTTGCGGATGGTGCGCTGGTAGTAGGCGACGCCTTCCTGCTCGGCGCCGTTATAGTCCGGGTTGCGGGGAATGCCGAGGCTCTCTGCGCCCGCAATGAAAGCCTCGCAGATCGGATGCCGTTCATTGATATCCGATACGTGCTGCGGGCCGCCTGCGCCGTGGAACGCATCCGCCCCGCTCGACCGGTCCTCCGAGCGGCGAAAGTAGGGCAGAACCTCGTCATACGACCAGCCGCGGTTTCCAAGCTGCGCCCAGGTGTCGAAGTCGCGCGGCTGTCCGCGCACGTACAAGCTGCCGTTGATGGCGCTCGAGCCGCCCAACAGCTTGCCGCGCGGGAAATAGATCGGCCGGTTGTCCGCCCCGGCGACGGGCTCCGTCGTGTAGCACCAGTTGAAACGGGGGTTCTGGAACGTCTTGATGAAGCCGGCCGGGGCCCGGACATACGGGTGGAGATCGGAGCCGCCGGCCTCGAGCAGCAGGATGCGCAGGGCCGGGTCGGCCGAGAGCCGGTTGGCAAGCACGCAGCCGGCCGACCCGGCGCCCACGATGACATAGTCGTACGAGTCGGCCATGCCGGCGCCTACTCCGCTGCCTGCGCCCGGAAGGCGCGGATCGTCGGTTCGGTGCCGGCCACGGTGGTCCGCACCATGTGGCGACGCTCGTTGCTGCTGCGGAAGGGCGTCGCGCGGTGCAGCACGGCGCGGTTGTCCCACAGGATCAGGTCGTGCGGCGCCCAGTGATGGCTGTAGACGAACCGGTCCTGTGTCCCGAACGCAATCAGGCGGTCGATCAGCGCCCGGCCTTCCGCCTCGTCCATGCCCTCGATGCGGCGCGCATGAGCGCCCAGATACAGCGCCTTGCCATGCGGGCTGTCCACCACAGCGGCCTGGCGCACGGGCGGGTTGGCGGCTCGCTCGCCGTCCGTCACCAGCATCGCGTCGATCCGCGAACGCGACCAGCCGAAATCGTGCTCTGCGACCAACCCCTCCACCAGGCGCTTGTCCTCGTCCGGCAGGGCGGCGTAGGCGGCGCGCATGCTCGCATACTGGGTGTCGCCGCCTTGCGACGGGATCTCGCGGGCCGACAGCAGCGACGCACGCGCCGGCATCGGTTTGAACGACGAATCGGCGTGCCAGACCTGATTGGCGCGATTGTTGAGCACCTGCTTGTCCGATGGCGTCCCGATGCTGCCGTCCGCGGAGATGTTGGTCAGCACGATGAGCTTGCTGCCGGCGCCGTTCGCCCCGGCCCGAGTCGCCTCCAGCGCGCCGAACCGCTCGCTGAAGCGGACCTGCTGGTCGTTGGTGATGCGCTGGTCCGGGAACAAGAGCACCGAATAGCGCTCGAAGGCGTCGCGAACGGTCGCGAAGGTCGCGTCATCGATCTCATTGGCAAGATCGAGGCCGCTGACCCGGGCGCCCAGCAACGGCTGGAGTGGGGTGATGTTCAACATGATCGTCCTCGCCTGCTGGCTGATGCCGTGTAATCTCGGCGGCCCGGATGTTTGCCGGTAGCCATCGTCGCGGTGAAACACCGTCCCGCTCATCGGGACGATGCCGCGCCGCGGTCTGCCACTTGCTCCGTCAGATGCGCGATGAACGCCGTGATCTTGGCGGGGACGAACGCGCCGCGGGCGTGCACCGCATAGATTTCGGCCTGGTAGCCGGCGGGGTAGGCCCGCTGGTCCGGCAGGCACGGCTGCAGCCGTCCGGCTTCCACGTCGCCGGCGACCATCCACGCCGGGAGCAGCGCCAGGCCCAGCCCATCCATCGCGGCCCGGTGCAGCACCTCGCCGCTGTTGCTGCGCAAGGGCCCGCTGACCGCGATCTCGCGCCGCCGGCCAGCCGCCTCGAAGACCCACAGCGCGGGCTCGTCTTCCCGGTGATAGGCCAGGCAGGCGTGCCGCACGCAATCGCCGGGTTCAGCCGGCGGCGCAACGCGGGCGAGGTAGGCCGGGCTGGCGCACAGCACGCGGCGATCCGAGGCCAGCCGGGTCGAAACAAGCGACTTCTCGTCCGGCCGGCCCAGCCGGATCACCACGTCAACGCCGCTGGACGGGCGCAGGCCCATCGTCTCGGTCAGCGTCAGCTCGACCGAGACGTGCGGAAACCGCGCATGGAAGCCGGCGATGGTCGGCGCGACGTGGAGCAGGCCGAACGAGCGCCGCGCCACGACGCGCAGGATCCCGGTCGGCTGGCCATGCTCGTCGGCCGCCGCGCGCAGCGCGCCGTCCAGATCCTCCAGCAGTGGGCCGAGCCGGTCGAACAGATGCTGGCCGGCTTCCGTCGCGGAAACGTTGCGCGTCGTGCGGTTGAGCAGCCGCGCTTGCAGCGCCGTTTCCAGCTCCTGCATCTGACGGGATGCCGCGGTCGCCGACAGGCCCAGGGCCCGGCCGGCCCCCGTGATGCTGCCGCACCGGACAACGTGGCGGAACAGCCGCAGGGTCGCGAGCATGTTCAATGCTACAGGAACCCGATGGAGATCCGGGGTACGGCAGCGACCAGGATCACGGCAGCGAGCAGGGCGCCGCGATAGGGCCACACGCGGACCCAGGCTTCGTCCGGCGTCGCCGCGCCTATGGCACAGGAGAAGTAGAACCCGACGCCAAACGGTGGCGCGAACAGGCCAAACCCCATCGCCGGCACCACCGTCATCGCATAGTGCACGTCATGGATTTCCAGCGCCCGGGCAGCCGGGAACAGCAGCGGCCCGAGCAGGCCGATGGCGGGAATGCCTTCCAGCACCGAGCCGAGAACGGCGAAGACCAAGACCGAGACGGCCAGGGAACCGGCCTTGCCGCCCGGCGCCGCGCCCATCGCAGCCATCAGGTGCTGGCTGAAGCCGGATTGGGTCAGCGCCCAGGCCATGGCGGTGGCCATGCGCCAGATCCTTGAAGCCCAGGCTCCAACGTGCGGCCAGGGTTCTGTCCGCGTCCAAAACGCTTGCCACTGACATCGTCTTCCCAGGCTGTTTAGCCAGACAATCAGGCCAGCAATGTCAACAGTCAACCGCGCAAAGCATTTCCACTCCGTTCCTTAAGTTGGCCGTTTTTCAACCCATGAGGTGACTGGGCCCAATGGCGAAACGGACCTTTGTTTCCGGGGCTTCTACTGTTGGAACTCCGCGGTCGGCTCAAAGACACTCGGCATCGCCGGCTTCTTTCTCCGGGTGGTGTGCATGAACCGGAACATCCGGGGCGCCGACCCATGTCGGACATCCGCGGCTTTGACCGCCTTTGACCACCGCGGCGCGGCTCGCTTGCCGCGGTGTCTTGTGGACAGCGCTTCGCGAGCGCCTCCGCTACCATCAAGCAGCTTAACCATCACCGGGGATGAAGGAGAGTGAAGGCGTCCGGGTTAATTGGCCAAATCGCACAGCTTCGCAGTCACTAGGTGTAGGCGCTTGCAATCATCAAGGGTCGTGCTCGCAAACAGCGCTGAGTTCTGCTCGGATTAGCTGACACTGGGACGAGCGTCGTGCTCGCATTATCTGCCACCATGCTCGCCATCATCGGGCCGTGCTCGCCAACGGGAGGTGGTGCTTACATTGGTTGCCAATAGGCTGGGCGGTCAGGTTCATAAGGGTACGCCTGCCACGCAAGGTTTCCCGGTGAACTCGTGGCAGCGGTCCTCCGCAAGGGTTCTGGCCATGAAATTTCCAACCTCCGCAGGCTCGACATGGATCAGCACGATCAATGTAAGCACGTCGTAGCCGTTGCGGGTGATCGTCGGCTCGACGATCTGCTGAGTCGAAAGCGACTTGCTACTGACAATCCGCCCCAAACATAGGAATATGTTCCGGAATAATGGGGGCTGTGGATGGTCGCCAACAATCATTGGATGTACTAAGGACGGCAGTATCATCAATGGTTTGGGCACGGGACCGCTCCAAAGGAGGAGAAGGAGACCGGCCCTTCCAAACCAGGAAGCCTGTTTGATCCGTTCAGCGTGGGTCAGCGTGTCGATTATGTCAGCGGCAGCGTTGTCGCGCACTCTCCGCGCGATGAGCGGTCTCGATGGGAGGTCCGCATCAGCGGGGCGAACCGTGAGAGCCTGAAGACGGCGGTTGCCGTGTGGTATGGCGCGTCGAAGCTGACCCGGAGCGTCTTCCGCCAAAAGCTCCTGGATCCGAACACGAGCGACGAAACCGTCGATCAACTCAGGGCGGCGGCGAAGGGGATCGTGGACGCGCGGACTCACGCGCAACTCGCAATTGCCGGAGAGAGCCTCGCAACGGCGGCGCAATCGGTTGGGCTATACAGCTGGCCTGGATTCCTGGGGGATGCCGAGCGGAAGGGCGTGCGCGCGGTCACGGAGGGTGCCATTCCTGGCGTCACGAACGCCAGCTTCGTGACCGGCGATCCTCGCGTGACTGCTCTTGGGATCATTTTGGGCTTGGTTATCCTGGGCTATCAGTATCTGACCGGCCAACACACTGGTCCGTCTCGATCAGCGGTCAGTCCGACACAGCCGACGACCGTGCCTCAAGTGCCGTTGAAGGACGACAAGGCTGGTCAACCGTCGGCGGCCTCTCCCCCGGCCGGTTCGGCTCCAGACCTCATGCCGGGGCCAGGAGGGGTTGTCGTGTCCGACGACCGCCGCAAGCACATCCTGGATGGCGATGATAAGGGTGGCGGAGGGCATGGGGCTGGTCGCAATCGACCGAACAAAAGCGAGTTTCCTTCCGGGTGGTCTGATGAGCAGGCCATCGATGCCATCAAGGACGTGGCAAACGATCCAGGGTCATCTCGGGAGATCGAGCCAGACGGCCGAATCAAAGTGAGCGGCACGCGCAACGGGGTTGATATCAGGGTGATCGTTGAATCAGACAAAAATACGGTTGTGACTGGATACCCGACCAACTTGCCTCGAAACCCCAAAGGAGAACGCTGATGACAGCCTCTGTTCAAGATGAACAATATATTGAAGGCGAACTCGAACGTTTGTGCAGCGCTAGCATTGCCTCCTCTAACCTAAGCCACGATCAGGTTCGGGAATACATATACGTTCATGAATTTCAGCTTGCGTTGGATTTGCTCGCGCACATTCAGCTTAAGTCCGAAGTTCCGATATCTTCGGAAACACGGAACCTCTTCGAGGCCCTTGCGGAGAAGATGGGCATGACGGACGGCGATATGTGGCGAGGCGTAGCGAAGGTTCGGAAAGCCTGAATCGCCTGCTTGAGGTGCCGAGCGAGTTGGGAGGTGTTCTCTTAAACCAACGTTTCTGACGAGCCTCGGCGCGTGCTGCCCTAAGCTTCCTGGGAAGGCACATCCCCTTCTCATAACTGTTCTTGATTGCTCTATTCCGAAAGGTTACCAATCGGACGGGTTTCGAGAACAAGGTCGCAGGATGCGGGTCGGGTATGCCAGGGTCAGCACAACAGACCAGTCGCCAGAACTCCAGCTCGTCGCGCTCCGCCGTGCAGGGTGCGAGAGGATCCATTCGGAGAAGGCGTCCGGCGCCAAGGCAGACCGTCCCGAACTGACGCGAGT
>JAYUCA010000095.1:0-35890 GCA_043740535.1 Rhodospirillales bacterium
AGGCGGACCCCATCGTCAACTGGTCGTGCGGGATGCCGAAGGCCTTGTCGGCGACGATGCCGGCCGGGTCGGCGAGAATGACCTTCTTGGCCAGCCCGAGGCAGAACTGCACGGCGCCGTTGTAGAAATCGTCCAGCTTGTGGGTGCGGCGGTGGACCTGCGGCTCGATCTCCTCATACCGGACGATGGGCCCGGCGATCAGTTGCGGGAAGCACGCGTGGTACATGCCGAAGTCGATCAGGCTGCGGGCGGGCGCCACGCGGCGCATGTGCACGTCGGCGATGTAGGAGATGGCCTGGAACGTGAAGAACGAGATGCCGATCGGCAGGATGGGATGCAGGTCGGGCACGGGCAGGTCGAACCCGGCCGCCGCGGCCGTCCCCTGCAGCGATGCCAGGAAGAAGCGGGCATATTTGTAATACAGCAGCGGCGCCAGGTTCAGCACGAGGCCGAGCACGAGCCATCCCTTGCCGGCCGCCGGCCCAGCCTTGTGCATGCGGTGCGCGACCAGGTGGTTGACCAGGATCGACAGGATCAGGATGACCGTGAGCTGGCCGGAGGTGGTGAAGTAGAAGAACAGGCTGGCCAGCATCAGCACCAGGTTCTTCAGCCGGGCGGGTGCGGCGAAATAGACCGCGAGGAAGGCGGGCAGGAAGGCGAACAGGAAATCGGGGGAGCTGAAGAGCATTCTTATGCCAAAGATCTCATACCAACGGCGCTCAGTACTGACCCGTCATCGCGAGCCCTTGCGAAGCGATCCAGGACCGATCGATCAGGTCTGGCCGCCCTGGACTGTTTCGCAATAGCTCGCAATGACGATGCGGACCGGTCAATGCTTGATATCCCTGGTATCAGATGCCGCGTTCCTCCATCACGGCGCGGCGGCGCAGGTCGCGGAGCAGCTGGCGGGACGCGAGTTCGACGCGCTCGTTGATCAGGCGGTTGGTGGTCTCCTCCTTCGACGGCGCCGCGGCGACCTTGTCCTCGCGGGAGCAGACCATCAGCACCGCGACGCCGTCCGTCGACACGACGGCCTTGCTGGCCTGGCCGATCGCCAGGCCGGACAGCAGGCTGCGCAACCCCGGCGAGCCGACGCCTTCGAGGCGGACCTCGCCCGGGTCTGACGGGCGGACGGCGCCGGCGCGCTTGTTGGCCTCGTCCATCTCGGCACAGCTTTTGACCGTGCGCGATGTCGCCTGCGCCTGTTCGACGGCGCGCTTCTGCTGGTCGGACGGCGCCTGCGGGTTCAGCGTGCCCTGGAACGGGTAGAACACCTGGCGCAGGCTGAGCACGGTGCTGCGCTCCTGCCCGATGTCGCGCTTGGCGCGGAGGGTGATGATGCTGATGCCGCCCGGCACGCGGGTGGGGTTGCCGACGGCGCCGACGGGCATCTGGGTGACGACGGCGGCAATCTCCGGGTCCAGCGCGTTGCTGGTCACCCAGCCGAGGTCGCCGCCCTGGAGGGCGGTCTGGCTCTGGCTGAACTGCGCCGCGACGACGCCGAACGGCGCGCCGGCGCGAAGCTGACCGATCACGGTGTCGGCGAATTTCTGCTGCTCGTTGGCTTTGGCCGGGTCGTCGATGGGGATGAAGATCTCGGCGACGCGGAATTCCGGCTTGCCGATCTGCGTCTTGAACAGGCGGTCCTGGTCGGCGATGTCGGCCTCGCTGATGTCGGACTTGGCGCCCAGCTCCTGCTTCAGCACGCGGGACCAGCCGATCTGCACTCGCACCTGGTCGATCAAGGTGCGGAGTGCGACGCCCTGGCCCCGCAGGTTGGCGCTGAGGCGGCCGGGGGGCAGGCCGTTGCGCTGCTCGATCTCGCCGATGGATTCCGCGATCTCCCGATCGGAGACGGCGATCTTGCGGCGCTGCGCCTCCTGCAGGCGCAGGCGCTCGTCCACAAGCTGCTTGGCGACCTGGCCGCGGAGGCGGTCGAGCACCTCCGGGGTCACGGGCAGGCCGGTGCTGAGGGCGAACAGGCGGCCGCGGTTGGCGACGTCGCCGCTGGTGATGACGTCGCCGTTGACGACGGCCAGGATCTTCTCGCCCGAGGACGGGCTGGCGGGTCCCGCAGCAATCGGCCGCCGCCCGGCAGGTTGCGCAGCCGCGGGTTGGGTTTGGGCCGGCACGGCAAGCCCGGCCAAGATCGCCCAGGCGAGAAAGGGGCGGATTGAATTCATCGGACGTCCTAGCAGTGCGGGGGTTCAGAAGGCATGGAAACCGAACTGGCCCACCGTCTTGAGGGTGATCTGGAACAGCACAATGCTGGCGCCGCTGTCGTTGTTCACCGAAGTGAAGCGCCTGGAATAGTTCACGTCGAAGATGAAGCACTCGTCCTCGTAGGTTGCGTGCACGCCGGCTGTGGTCGATTTGCCGAGGTTGAGGTCACGCCGATAGTAGGAGTTCACCCGATACTTGCCGAAGGTGGTGCTGGCGCCGATCGTGGCTTCGTTGCGGTGGACGAAGTAGCTGGCAGGCACGGCCGCCTGATCATAGTAGTAGTAGGGATTGACGGCGTTGTAGATGTAGCCGCCCGTCACGCGAAACGCCGGCACGCCGGCGCTGGCCTGCGCATCGACAAAGCGGGGGGTCAGGCGGGTGTGGTCCAGCCGGGTGCGCGCGGTGATGTCGAACCAGGGCGCCGGGGTGATGGTCGCGCGGGTGACGATGTCGGACGATTTCTGCTCGAGCCCGCTGCCGGCCGGGAACACGTTGTCGGTGTTGGTGCGGAAGCTCTGGCCGATCAGCCCGTCGATGGCGGCGCCGCCCACGGACCAGTTGGCGTGCAGCGCCACGTTGGCGCGCACCCCGCCCTCCAGCCGGTCGATGCCCGAGAACTTGTTCAACGAGAACAGGTTCGAGTCGCTGAAGCTGAAGGCGTCGAAGCTATCCTCGTTCGGGATGCGCCGGTTCAGGTGGGACGTGCCGCCCGGCCCCACGATGACCTGGGCGATCGGCTCGATGATCTGCGTGCCCCACGTGCCGGCGTCGCGCACGAACGGCCAGCGCATCTCCAGCGCCACCTGGGGCTGGGCGCGGGCGGCCTGGGTGCCGGAACTGGACAGGTAGTTGGGGTTCACATCGAGGTTGCTGGCGCTGTAGCCGGCGGCGGTGGCCTGGGCGGTCAGCGTGTAGGCCTCGCCCAAAAGGCCCCTGAAAGGCCGCTGCCAGCTGAGCGTGCCGCCCAGCCGCTGCGTGCTGGTGCCCTGCTGGCGCACGAGGTTGAAGTTCTGCGAATCGAAGCTGAGGCGCCCGCCCAGGGCGTCGGGCTCGCCGAAGAAGCTGTACTGGTAGCGCGGCAGGACGTAGGGCAGGCGGGTCTGCACGATGCTGGTCAGCAGGCTTTGATAGGCGCTGGCGTCCAGCTTGGTGTACGACCCGGCCCCGAAGCCTTCGAGGTAGACCCGGCTGGTCAGCACGTCGCCGCGGTTGGCGACCCGGTAGTCGCGCATGTATTGGGCGCTGGTGGCGCGGTCGATGTCGAAGCCGTAGCGCCAGGTGTCGTCGTAGCTGAACCGCCCCTTGGCGAATATGTCGGCCTGCAGGCCCTTGTCGTTGCCGACGCTGGCTTCCACCGACAGCGTGCCGTCGTTGAACCGGCGGCGGTATTCGCCGTTGACGCCCAGGAAGTTCTTGGAATTGAGAATGGGCGTGAAGGTCGCGTCCGACTGCTCGTCGATCACGAGGTAGTACGGCACGCCGAGGAACACGCCGAGGCCGCTGCTGTTGCCGAAGGAGGGGACCAGGAAGCCGCTGGAGCGCTTGGTCGACGGGTCGGCGTGCCAGAAATACGGGAAGCCGGCGACGGGCACGCCGTAGATGTCCAGCACGGCGTCGCGGTATTCGATGCGCTTGTTCTCGGTGTCCTGCACGGCGGTGCGGGCGCGCAGCTGCCACAGCGGCGGCTTCGTGGGGTCGGTCTTGCACAGGTCGCAGGTCGTGTAGACGGCGCGGGACAGCTCGTTCACCTTGCCCTCCACGCGGCGGGCGCCGTTGGCGACCAGCTTGCCGTTCTCGGCCAGGATGGCGCGCATGCCGCGCAGCACGCCTTCGCGCATGCCTTCGGTCAGCTCCGCGTAGTCGGCGAACAGAACCTGGCCGTCCGGCTCGATGATGACGACGTGGCCGGTGGCGGCGGCGACGTTGGTGTTGCGGTCGAAGGTGATCTTGTCGGCGCGCAGCACGTGGTCGTTCTGCCAGGCCTCGACGCTGCCGGTTGCCGTCACCAGGGCGTTGTCGCGGTCGTACTGCACCTCGTCGGCGGTGAACGCGACCGGGTCCGTGCGGTTGACGGGGGCGACCGGCGGCTGACCGGGGGTGCGGCGCACACCAGGGAACTGCGCGTGGGCCGGGCTTGTCAGCAGGCACCCGGCGACCAGGGACCCGGCGAGCAGGCACAGGACCAGGCCGGACACTGCCGCCCATCGTGGGAACGGGCGCCGCATCAAGGCCGGAGGAGTGCTACGACGGCAGGCATGCGGGTTCTATACCGGCGAGGTCGGTAAAAGCCGAGTCCTGCCCGCAACGCCGCCCAAGGCTCAGCCATCCTCGAGGTGGAGCAGCAACGCGACCGCCAGCATCAGCCCGGCGCCGGCGGGCGCCCAGGCGGCAAGCTCGGCCGGCAGCGCGCCGGACTGGCCGAATTCCTCGGCCACCTTGCTGACGACGAACAGCGCAAAGCCGGCGGCCACGCCGCTGCCGATCATCTGCGCCACGCCGCCGCGCCGGGTCGCGCGCATGCTGAACCCGGCCGACACCAGCGCCATCGTGCCCGCCAGCAGCGGCAGGGCGAGCAGCGCCTGGAAGTGCAGCCGGTGGCGGATCGCGGAGAAGCCGGAGCGTTCCAACAGGCTGATGAAGTCCGGCAGCGTCCAGACGCTGAGCGTGTCGGGGCTGGCGAAGCTGTCCTGCACCCGGCGCACGGTCAGGTCGGTGGGCAGGGTGGTGTTGCCGATCGGCTCCGGCAGCTTGTCGGGCAGCATGCGGCGGGCGTCGGCCAGCGACCAGGCGCCGGCGCCGAGCACGGCCTCGCGCGTTTCGAGCCGGGCCAGCAGGCGGTCCTTGCTGTCGAGCCGGAAGACGCTGACGTCCTGCGCCACCAGGCGCTCGTCCTGGATCTGGACGGTGCGGCTGTGCAGGATGGCCACGCCCTGCGGGTCGAGCCCGTGGTCCGACTGGCGCAGCCAGAGCTGGCCGCCCGCCAGCGCGCTGGGGCCGCCACCGGTGCGAAGGTAGGCGTTGTCGAGCGACTCCGCCCGGGCCAGCATCGCGGACGACAGCGGGCTGACGGCGCCGGACGCGATCACGCCGAGCAGCACGGCGCAGGCGAGCGGCGCCGACAGGAACTGCCAGGCGGACACGCCTGCGGCGCGCGCGACGATCAGCTCGGACGAGCGCGTCAGGCGCCAGAACGCGAGGATGCCGCCGAGCAGCACGGCGAAGGGCATGATCTGCATCGCGACGAAGGGCAGCCTGAGGGCTGCGATCTGCGTGACGAGGGCGAAGGTGGCGTCGGGCTTGGTGGCGGAGCGGCGCAGCAGCTCGATGAAGTCGAACAGGGACACGATGCCGGACAGCGCCGCCAGCATGGACAGCACGGCCAGGATGAACTGGCGGGCGATATAGAGGGAGAGGGTGACGGGCATTTTCTGCCCTCATACGCGGTTGGGCGGGGGTGGGGAAGGTCGGCGCTTGCATGCGATCCACGTCGAGCATCGGCTTGTGGGCAAGTGGGCCCGATACTTCGAGTGCCACATGGGGGGAGACGTGTTGCTGATCTATAGCAGAACAGAAACCAGGGTCGTCTTCACCCGCGCCGGTTCGCACGCGAAACTATTTGAAAACCAGTCGGCGGCGTGGCCGCCTGTCGTCTTTGGTCATCGTCATCACCGGGAAGAATAGTCGTTGCAGGCCGGGGCAACGCTCGCTCCCACGGCCTTGTAGCCTTGGTCGTAGCTCCACGAGGACCCGACGCACCCGTCGCTGCTGCCGCCAGCCACGCGATCTTGCGCGATGGCGTCGGAAGGCTTGAATGGTCCACCGTCTGCTGGAATACATGGCTCCGGGCCCATCCACGCTCGCCATCGCGGGCGGCCCGGGTAGACTGGCGCCATGACGGAAATCGGCTTCTACCATCTGACGCGCGCGACGCCGGAGCAGGCCTTGCCGGCGCTGCTCGGCAAGACGCTTGCGGCCGGGGAGCGGGCCGTGGTCCTGTGCGGATCGGAGGATCGGGTGGCGGTGCTGGACAAAGCGCTGTGGACTGCTCCGAGCCCGGATTGGCTGCCGCACGGCACGGCGCGGACCGGGCATGCCGCACTGCAGCCGATCTGGATCACCGCGGCTCCGGAGTGCCCGAACGGCGCCCGGTTCCTTTTCCTTTTGGACGGCATCGAAGCGCCGTTCGATCCGTGGCTGCGGGTGTTCGACCTGTTCGACGGCGGCGACGAGGCGGCGCTGGTTGCGGCCCGTCGGCGCTGGACGGCGGCGAAGGCGGCCGGCCACGCGCCGAGCTACTGGAAACAGGCTGAAAAAGGCTGGGTCAAGGGATAGTGCGACCGGATCCCCCTCCCGCTTGTGACATTTCTGCTGCATGACGTGGCCTCAGTTTTGCAGCGCAGACTTGCCCCTTGCCCACGATGATCACGGGCGTGTTACCGTTCGCAGCATACGAATGCCGGAGGTCCAATGTCGCGAGTCCCAACGCCGGGCTACCTGACCGAGATCGAGGCGTCGCATCTGTTGACGCAGGCGATCCCGGGGGCGGTGATGATCCACCTCAAGCGTGAGATCGATGAGGATGCCAGCCCGGCGCGGCGGATGTTCATCGAGCTCAGCCTGAGCGAGGCGGTGCAGCACTGGCGGCAGATGGGCGAGCTGATCCGCAAGGCGGGCGCGCTGGAACGGCAGTCGATGCAGGCGGGCACGATGGGGAACCTGTGATGGATACGATCAAGCCGAGCGTGACGGAGGCGGAGTTCGCGGTGCTGGTGCGCCGGGCCGGGCTGCCGCTGAACGAGGCGCAGCGCACGATGCTGCACGGGATATACGGGCATCTGGAGGTGATGTTGGCGCTGCTGCGAACGCCGCGGGACAGGGGTGCGGAGCCGTCGCACGTGTTCCTGCCGGGCCAGGGCTGGGGCGGCCGATGAGCTTCCATACCATCGCGGGCGCCCACCGGGCGCTGGCCGCCAAGGACGTCTCGCCGATCGAGCTGGCGCAGGCTTGCCTGGACAGGATCGCGCGCCTGGACCCCACGCTGCATGCCTTCATCAAGGTGACGCCGGAGCGGGCGCTGGCGGATGCGCGGGCGTCGGAGGCGCGGTGGTCGGCAGGTGCGCCGCTGGGACCGCTGGACGGCATCCCGATCGGGCACAAGGACATCTACGAAACGGCGGGGATCGCGACGACCGCGCATTCGCGGCTGCTGGCCGACCATGTGCCGGCGGCGGACGGCACGGTGGTCCGCAAATGGCGGGAAGCCGGGGTGTCGCTGCTGGGCAAGCTGGCGACGCACGAGTTCGCGTTCGGCGGCCCCAGCTTCGACCTGCCTTGGCCGCCGGCGCGGAACCCGTGGAACCCCGCGCATTTCACCGCGGGCAGCAGCAGCGGGACGGGGGCGGCGGTCGCCTCGGGCATGATATTTGCGGGAACCGGGTCCGACACCGGCGGGTCGATCCGTGGCCCCTCGGCGCTGTGCGGCCTGGCCGGGATCAAGCCGACCTACGGCCTGTGCAGCCGCCTCGGCGTCCTGCCGCTGAGCTACAGCCTGGACCATACCGGCCCGATGGCCTGGACGGTCGAGGACCTGGCGCTGCTGCTGGACGTGATGGCGGGACCGGACAAGGCCGACCCCGCGAGCGCCCCCGGGCCGGCGCCGAATTTCTCCGCCGCGCTGGGGCAGGGCGTGAAGGGGCTGCGGATCGGGGTGGCGCGGGACTGGTTCGAACGCCAGCATCCGGTCAGCGCCGCGACGCTGAAGGGCCTGACGGAGGCCGAGGCGACGTTCCGCCGGCTGGGGGCGGTGGTGGAGGACATCACCCTGCCGTCGCTGGCGGATTACGGCGCCTGCGGGTTCGTGATCCTGGTGACCGAGGCCTACGCGGCGCACGAGCCCTGGATGCGCACCCGTTTCCAGGACTATGGCGAGCTGCTGCGGGACCGGATGGCGCTGGGCGCCCTGGTCAGCGGCGCCGACTACGTGCAGGCGGTGCGGCGCCGGCGGGAGCTGTGCGCCGAGACGGCCGCGGCGATGGAGGGTTTCGACCTGATCCTGACCGCATCCGCGGCCGGCGAGGCCCCGCTGATCGACCGCGTGCCGAAATGGGCGAACTTCGAACGCCCGGGCTTCACCATCCCGTTCAACGTCACCGGCCAGCCGGCGCTCAGCGTGTGCTCGGGCTACGGCGAGGGCGGCCTGCCGCTATCGATCCAGATCGTCGGCCGCCCCTTCGCGGATGCGACGGTGCTGGCGGCCGGGCACGCGTACGAAACGGCGCATGAGTGGCGGGGAACGCGGCCGGCGCTGGCGCTGTAGTCCCGCAGGGTCTACGCGCCGCCGCAGGACGCCACGCTGTCCGGCATGTTCCACGCCTTGCCGTTGACCCAGTCCGCCTCCTTCATGGCGACGAGCCCGGTCCCGTCATGGTTGACCTGATAGAGCTTGACGGGCCCGCCCATCGGGCTGGCGAGCATGGTGAACATGATCCGGTGGTCGCTGTCGCCCCAGTTGGTGTCCGCGAACACCAGGCCCGCCGGCTCCTGGCCGCGGATCGCCGCACGGATCGCCTTCTTGTCGATCCCGGTCACCCCGGCGCCCGTCAGCGCGCCCTCCAGCACGCTGCTCAGCCCGGCCATGTCGGCCTGCAGGTTCGGCAGGTCGGTGGATGAAAGGCCGCTCACCATGCCGTCCATCTCGCCGATCACGCTGCGCCGCACGGCCGTCTTCTGTTCATCGGTCAGCGGCAGGTGATCGAGGGCTGCCAGCATCTGGTCCTGCATCGCGTCGCGGCCTTTGGCCGGAAGCGTGACCTGCTTGGCGGCCGCGAGGCTCGCGGCCTCGTGCAGGGCATCGACGGTCGCCGCCTTCGGTGCTTTCAGAATGCCGGTGATCATCGCCGGCAAGTCCCGCACCAGCTTTCCGCCGGTCATCGCCCGGCGCAGGAGGTTCAGGACGGTGGCCGTGTTGGCTCCCAGCTTCATGTCGCCGACGATATCCTCCAGCAACGCGTCGGTCAGCGGCGTGTCGCCCTGGGCGGTCGCCTTGTCCACCTCGCCCTGCACCACCTCGGCCCCCGTCTTGCCGCCTTGGCAGGCCGTCTTCATGGACTTCGTGCCGGGCCGCAGGATGAAGGCGTGCGGGCCGCCGCCCATGGGCACCCCGGCGTCATCGGGCTCCGCGTTCGCCTGATCCTTCACCGAGGGCCACAGCCGCTTCGCCTGGTTCACGACGAAGGCGCCCAGCTCGGTGGAATTGGCCGGCTCGATCCGGTTGATGGTCGGCGGATCCTGCTCGAAATAGACCGGCAGCAGGTTTTCCGAGAAATTCCCACGCGCGACGGTCCAGGGATTGGGCACGGAGGTCGGCGTCGCATCCAGCCCGCGCCGTGTATAGTCCTCGAGCTGCGCCTGGTTCGACGCGTCGCGGAATGCGTCGGTCCCGGCCTTGGCGGCGACCTCCTCGGCCATCTTGCGGGCGAGCTTCTGCATCTCGGGGTTCGGATCGTCGCCGTACTCCTGCATCCAGGCGTCCAGCAGCAGCCCGGCGACCACCTGGCCGAAGCTTTTCTGGTCCTTGATCTGCGTCGGCTGGTCCGGCAGCGTCTTGTCCAGCAGCGTGAAGCCGCCGCGGCCGGAGTTGCCGTCGCCCGACGTGCTCGCATGCACGATGGAGGCGTCGTATTCGAGGCTGATCCGCTCATTGAACAGCGTCTTGAAGGCGCCGGACAGCTTGGTGGCGATCTCGTCGGACTTGCCCAGCGCCGCCACCTCGTCTTTGACCTGCTTGGAACGGGAGCCGATGGGCTGCTTCTCCAGCTCCAGCTTGCGGGTCTTGGCCCTGGTCGATTCCTGCCCCAGCGCGTCGCCCAGCGCCTTGCTCGGCCCGGCCTTGACGCTGCTGTCGTGCCGCTTCGCCACGCCCTGCTCGGCCATGCCGGCGACCATGTATTCCCACGATCGGAGCAGCCGGTTGTCGTTGCTGCCCAGATAGGCGTCCTCCGCCGACTTGCTGGTCTGCTGCATGCCGACGATCTTGCTCAGGCGGTTGTCGACGGGCTTGCCCTTCTCGTCGCGCGCGCCGGTCAGCTTTTCCGACAGCCGCATGTACTCCTCGTTCAGTGTCTTGAATTCCGGCGTGAAACCGTCGCTGCCCTTGTTCGAAGGGTCGGTCCGCGTGTCCTCCTGCTGCGCCACCCGCCACTTCTTGGCGACGTCCTGCATCTGCGCATACAGCCGCATGTCGCTCTCGTTCACGCCGGCCTGGTTCATGGCGAGCTGGCGGATCAGCGTGTCCGGGGTGATGTCCATCTCCGTCGGCGCCGGGGCGTTGGCGGCGTTCAGCGCCGCCGTGCCGGCCCCGCCGGACAGCGCCGGGAACTGGTCGATCGCCGCCTGGATGGCGTCCGGCAGCGGCGTGCCTTTGCCCAGCGCGGTCTGGATGGCTTCCACGACGGCGGTCCGCTGCTCGGGCGTCAGCGTCGATGGCAGGGCGGCCAGCGCGCGGTCCAGCGCCTGGGACTTGCCGATGGCGGCCAGCGCCTCGGGGATCGCTTCGGCGGGCAGGCCCAGCGCGGTCAGGGCCGCCTGCACCGGCGGCGCGTCGGCGAGCAGGGCGGGCGGGGTGAGCGGCTTGCCATCGACCTGGCTCATCGTGCCGTCGGGCGCTGTCTTCATCTTGCGCGTTTCGAGCTCCGCGCGGCTCATCTGCTGCGGAACCTCCATCGCGATCGGGCCCAGGCCCGGCACGTCGCGCGTGACCTTGCCGGTCTCGATCATCTCCTTCAGATCGTCCAGCATCTTCCCGGGCTGGCGGTTGTGGATGTGAATGGCGACGCTGGTGCCGAAGCAGGACCCGACGTCGTTCTGCCGCAACTCGGACGCCATGGCCGCCAGCGCCGCCTGGCGCGCGTGCACCTCCGTCACCTCGACGTCGGGCGCCAGGCCGAGGGTGGCGCGGATAAGCCCCGTGGCGGGATTGTCGGGCTTGGGCTTGCCGATGGACTCCAGCTTGCCGCGCAGCAGGGGGTCGTCCTCGAGCAGCTTCAGCGTTTTCAGCAGGTGCTTGCCCTGCGGCGTGCCGGTGACGTTGCCGGTCTTCAGCTCGCCCGACACCTTCTGCATCAGGTTCTGGCCGCCCTCGGTGGTCATCACCGTGCCGTCGGGCCCGATCAGCCGGGTCGCGACCTGGCGCGACTGCAGCACGTTGCGGCCGTTGCCGGGGTTGCCGAGGCCGGTGCGGCGGTTGGCGTCGTAGATCTCCGACGGCGACACAGCCAGTTCACCACGGGGCGGTTCCACTCTCGGCGGCGTGCCGGACGACACGGCGCCCGAGCGCTGGCGGCCCATGACCGGGCCCGTCGGGGTGGTCTGGCCTGGCGTCGTGGACGGCGCCGCACGGGTCCAGCCGCCGCCTTGGCCGCCTCCCTGGCCGTCTCCCGGTGTCGTCGGCGGCTGCAGGGCATGCGTCAGCTCGCCCAACAGCGTGCGGGCCTGCACCAGGTCGCCGCCCTTGAGCGCCTCGCTCGCCGCGCCGGCCAGCTTGACCGCGCCGCCGCGCCGCTGGTCGCCACCGTCGAGCGCCTTGATCCGCCCAGCGAGCGCGACAAGCGCCTGGTGCAGCAGCGTGCCGTCGTCCTGAACGGGCGCCGGCGTTTCTTCCTCGCTGTCCGCCTCCAGGGATTCGTCGATGTGGAACTCGACCTTGTTGAAACCGGCCTTCTTGAGGTGCTCCAGCAGCTTGGGACGCAGGGCGCCCGGCGGCTCCTTGTTGATCGTGAACAGGATCAGCGCCGGTTCCGTGTCGCTGTCGATGCTGGCGTGGCCGAAGCGCAGCAGGGGCGTGTCGAGGTTCAGCTTGATCTTGGCGGCCTGCTTCTTGAGGTCTGCCAGCACCCGCTTCGGCTTGGCCAGCTTGTTCAGCAGCAGGACGCCGCTCTTTTCCTTCGTGATGCCCAACGCGCAGCTCACCGGCTCATGCTTCGAGAGCGCCAGCAGCGGCCGGAGCGAGGAGACGGGCATGATGTCGTCCTGGCCTGCGGTGCGCGTATCGCTCATGGCGATCTCCCGTTGGTGCAAGCGCAACGAATAGCGGGTCGGAACGGGCGCGTGAAGGGGGTTCCCGGGGATGTCTCCGGCGCTGGCGCCAGATGTCTCCGGCGCTGGCGCCAGGATGTCTCCGGCGCTGGCGCACCAGGGGGCCGCCCCTGTATGGTCTCGGCCGGAGGCTGCCATGACCGTCGCGCTGCAACGAGGGATGACGCTGGAGGAGTTCCTGGCCTGGGATGAGGGCCAGGAAGACCGCTGGGAATTCGACGGCTTCCAGCCGGTGGCGATGGTGCGGGGGACGGTCGCCCATGCCCGGCTGTGCCGGAACCTGGCGGTCGCATTGACGGCGCGTCTGCGGGGAACGCCGTGCGAGGCGTTCGGCGAGGGGCTGAAGATCGCTGTCGCCGGCAGCATCCGGTATCCCGACGCGTTCGTCGCCTGTGGACCGAATGCTAACCAGGCGATCGAGGCCATGAACCCGGTCGTCGTGTTCGAGGTGCTCTCGCCCGGGACCGCCAGCACCGACATCGTCGTCAAGAACCGGGAGTATCAGGCCACGCCGTCCATTCGACGATACGTGATCCTGATGCAGGACCGGATCGCCGCCACCGTATCCGAACGCCGCGGGATCGAGTGGGTCGTCACGTTCCTGACGGACCCGGCGGCCGTCCTGGAGATGCCCGAGATCGGGATCGGCATCTCTCTGGCCGAGTTCTACGAAGGCGTCATCGAGTTCGCGCCGAGCTTGCCTGGAGATGGCCGATGACCATCGCATTGCAGCGTGGGATGACGCTGGAGGAGTTCCTGGCCTGGGATGAAGGCCAGGAAGACCGCTGGGAGTTCGATGGCTTCCAGCCGGTGGCGATGGTGGGGGGGACGCGGGCGCATGCGTCGATCACGGTCAATTTGATCTCGGCGTTGAACTCGCGCCTCAAAGGCTCGGCCTGCACCGTCTACAACGACAGCCTGCGGATCATCGCAGCGGGAAGCATCCGATACCCGGATGCCTTCGTCGCGTGCGGCCCCCTGGCGAATGACGCAACGCTGGCGCATGAGCCGGTTGTCGTGTTCGAGGTGCTGTCACCCGGCACGGCCAGCATCGACCAAATCGTGAAGGCGGCGGAATACCGCAATACCGCGTCCATCCAGCGCTATGTGGTGCTGGCCCAGGACCGCATTGCCGCCAACGTGCATGCGCGCCAGGGTGGCGACTGGTTCGTCACCCATATCGTCGATCCGTCGATGATCCTGGACATGCCGGAGATCGGCATCAGCCTGCCGCTCATCGACCTGTACGACGGAGTGATCGACCCGCCATGACCCAGCGCTGCGACTACCTCGTCATCGGCGGCGGCACCGCCGGGTGCATCATGGCGGCGCGCCTGTCGGAGGATCCTTCAATGCAGGTCATCCTGCTGGAGGCAGGACCGGAAGACCGCGATCCCTGGATCCACATCCCCGCCGGCTACGCCAAGCTGTTCGCCAGCGGCAAGTTCGACTGGAAGTTCTCCACCGAGGCGGAGCCCGAGCTGGGCGGGCGCAAGGTCGCCTGGCCGCGCGGGCGCGTGCTGGGCGGGTCCGGGTCGATCAACGGCCTGGTGTTCCTGCGCGGATCGCCGCACGACTACGACCGCTGGGCGCAGTCCGGCGCGCGCGGCTGGGCCTACGACGACGTGCTGCCGGCCTTCCGCAAGATCGAGGATTGGGGCGGCCCGCCGAACCCGGCCCGCGGCGTGGGCGGCCCGGTGCCGGTGAACGAGCCGCGGTCGTTGTGCCAGGGTGCGGCGGCGTTCATCGCGGCGTGCGAGGCGGCCGGTTTCCCGCGGCATGCGGACATCAACGCGGCCGCCATCGAGGGGGTGGCGCCGATGCAGCTCAATGTGCGGCGCGGGCGGCGCGTCAGCACGGCGCAGGCCTATCTGCGGCCGGCGCGCGGGCGGCCCAATTTGCGCGTGTTCACCAAGACGATGGTCAGCCGGCTGCTGATCGCGGACGGCCGCGCCACCGGCTGCCTCGCCCGGCGGGACGGGGCGATGCCCGAGGAGTTCCTGGCCGCGAACGAGGTCGTGGTGTGCAGCGGCTCGATCGCGTCGCCGAAGCTGCTGATGCTGTCCGGCATCGGCGACGGCGCCGCGCTGCAGGCGCTGGACCTGCCGGTGCGGCTGCACCGCCCGGCGGTCGGGCAGAACCTGCAGGACCATTTCATCACCCGCTTCGCCTATCGCACGAAGCCGGCCGGCACGATGAACGAGCGCGCCGGCACGCTGCTGCGCCAGGCGGCGATGGCGATGGGCTACGCGCTGCATCGGGGCGGCCCGATGGCGGTCGGCGCGTCCGAGGCCACGCTGTTCGCGCGCGTGACCGAAGGCGCGGAAGAGGCCGAGGTGCAGTACCAGTTCGTCAACTTCAGCCTGAAGCCGAACGCCGGCTACGTGCTGGCCAGCCATCCCGGCTTCATGTTCAACTTCGGCCAGTGCCGGCCCGACAGCCGCGGCGAATTGACCCTGCGCAGCCCCGATCCGTCCACGCCGCCGATGATCCGCGCCAACTACCTCTCTGCCCCCAACGACCGGCATGTGATGCTGGAGGCGGCGCGGCTGGGCCGGCGGCTCGGGCGCACGTCGCCGTTCAAGGACCTGGTGCTGGAAGAGCTGGCGCCGCCGCAGGGCCAGGATGACGACGAAACGATGCTGGCCTATATCCGCGAGACCGGCACCACGGTCTATCACCCGTGCGGCACCTGCCGGATGGGCGGCGACGACGCCGCAGTGGTCGATACGCGGCTGCGGGTGCGGGGCATCGACGCGCTGCGGGTGGTCGATGCCTCGATCTTCCCGCTGATTCCGTCCAGCAACATCCAGCCGGCCGTGATGATGGTGGCCGAGCGGGCGGCGGAGATGATGCGGCAGGACGCGCGTGCGGCGGTTCAGACCATCGCGGCCTGATGGACGCGGATCACTGCATCGACCGCGCCTGGTGCGACATGCTCGGCGTCTATCTGGAGGGCTGGGCGCATTGGGGGGCCGAGCCCTTCGACACGCTGGCGATCTGCTGCGGGGGCGAACGGCACGTCGTCGATCTGGAGCATCGCCCGGACGTCCTGGCGGCGTTTCCCCAGGCGCCAGCGGGCCAGCGCACCGGCTTCAAGGGCTATCTGGCGTGCGCGCCGTTCCAGCCCGTCGTGCTGGAGCTGCGGCGCGGCGACCGGACCGTGCGCATCCCGGTCGTGGTCGGCCCGCGCAACGGGCCGCCGCCCATCCCGGGCACGGACGAGGATGCGCCGCTGCCAGCCTTCACGGCGGCGATGAAGGCCCGGCGCGGCACGGTCATCGAGATCGGGGCCAGGGTCGTCGGCGCGCACAGCAGCCTCAACGCGATGCAGTTCCTGCCGGAGTGCCGCTTCATCGGCTGCGACATCCACGCAGCCCCGGGGGTGGACCTGGTGGCGGACGCGCATTTCCTGAGCCGCTTCGTGACGCCGGGCAGCATCGACGGCGTGTTCTCGCTGGCGGTGCTGGAACACCTGGCCGCGCCCTGGCTGGTCGCGGCCGAGATCAACCGCGTGCTGCGGATGGGGGGCGAGACGATGCATCTGGTGCCGCACGCCTATCCCGTGCACGAGCAGCCCAATGATTTCTGGCGCTTCTCCGATGACGGGCTGCGCGTGCTGTTCGGGCCGTCGACCGGGTTCGAGGTGTTGCAGGCCGGCATGGGCGCGCCCGTCCAGGTCGTGCCGCAGCCTGGCAGGCGCTATGGCGCGTTCCTGAGACTGCCGCTGTCGTTCGCGTTCGGGGCGGCCTTCGTCTGGGCGCGCAAGGTCGCCGAGGTGCCGGAGCATGCCGTCGCCTGGCCCATGGGGCAGGGCCAGTCCGCGGCGCAGAGCCGGGCCTACCCGGCGCATGGGGCTGCGTAGGCATCGGCCGATCGGCGCGAGCGTGACCGGGGCCGGCTTTTGATCCGGCCGTCCACGCGGTCCGGCATGGACCAGCCATGGAGTGTTCAGGGCGCCGGCACGGCTCTGGGCGGCTTCCGCAACGCATGCGGCAGCAGCGCCACGACCAGGGCGATGTTCAGGATCGCCGCGCCGCACAGGACGGCCAGCGTGACGGTCGCCCCGAAGCCGTCGAGGAGCCACGCGCCGATCGAGGGCGACGCGGCCTGCGCCGCCAGGGTCGGCATGGCGATGCGCCCCATCAGGATCGCATAGCCCTCGCGGCCGAACATCGCCAGCGGCACGGTACCGCGCGCGATGGAGCGGATGCCGCTGCCGGACCCGTACAGGATGATGCCGGCGGCGGCGACGCCGGGCGCCCCGATCAGCATGGCGATGCCGATCGCGACGAGCACGGCAGACGCAAGCAGGCTCCAGACAGGATGGAATTTGCGCCCGAACGCCATCTCGATGACCCGGGCGCCGACCTGCGCCGGACCCAGCAGGGCGCCGAAGCCCACCGCGGCCGCCAGCGCGATGCCCCGCGACTGGAGCAACGTCAGCAGGTGGACCGCGATGACCGTCATGATGACGGCAGCCAGCGTGAAGCCTGCCGCCAGAAGCACGAAGGCGATCCGCTGATCGGGATGCACATGTCCCGGCGCACGCATCCCCGCGGCGGACGGGCTCGCCGGCGCCTGTTCCTCCCGAGGCAGTCCGAACAGGTATAGCGGCAAGACGACGCAGAGATGGATGGCCGCATAGGCGAGGCAGGCGCCGCGCCAGCCCACCTGGTCCACCAGCAACGCGCTCAATGGCCAGCAGACGGTGCTGGCGAAGCCGCCGAACAGGGTGACCTGGGTGATGGCGCTCCGGGCGCCTTCGCCATAGAGGCGGCCCAGCGTCGAGAAGGCCGGGTCATACAGGCCGCATCCCATGCCGAGCCCGACCACGATCCAACCGGCGACGTAGACGGCCAGCGCCGGGGCGAGACCCACGACAAGAAGCCCGGTGGCCAGAAGGCACGCGCTCGCCGCCAGGACCATCCGGCCGCCATGGCGATGGATCATCCGCCCGACCCGCGGGGACACCAGGCCCGACGCGAGAAACCCCAGGGACAGCGCGCCCACGACCCAGGCGGTGGACCACCCGGTGTCGGCCGCAACGGGCCCCGCGAGGACCGCCATGAGATAATAGGAGGAGCCCCAGGCCAGGATCTGGGCGACCCCGACGCAGGACACGACGACCCATTGCGGCCGCATGGCAGCATGGGGCCTTCGGCGGGACCCGGCCAATGAATTCAGACCCGCCAGCTTCGCCATCCGGGCCGATGCCCTGTCATACCAGGGATATCAAGCATTGACCGGTCCGCATCGTCACTGCGAGCCCTTGCGAAGCAGTCCAGGGCGGCCAGACCTGATCCATCGGTCCTGGATCGCTTCGCAAGGGCTCGCGATGACGAGTCATTACTTGATGTCCCTGGTATCAGACCGGCAGCGCCAGCGTCGCCCGCAGCCCGCCGCCCGGGCGGTTCGTCAGCGTGACGTCGCCACCGTGGGCGCGCATGATGTTGCGGGTGATCGGCAGCCCAAGGCCGGTGCCGCCCGTTTCCCGGTTGCGGCTGGTTTCCAGGCGCTGGAACGGCTCGAACACCCGATCGAGGTCCGCGGGCGGGATGCCCGGCCCGTCGTCGTCGACATGCACCAGCACCACGCCGTCCCGCACCGGCTGCAGCAGCAGCTTCGCAGCGCCGCCATAGGCCAGCGCGTTGGCGACCAGGTTCGCCACCGCCCGCTTCAGCGCCACCGGCCGGGCCTCGACCGTCAGGGTCGCGGGGCCGTCGTAGCTGATCACGACGTTCGAGCCCGGGCGCGCGTCGGTCGCGTCGTCCAGCACGGTGCGCAGCAGCGCCGGCAGGTCCATCCGGGCCGCCGCCTCGCTGCCGGCCACGTCGCGGCCGAAGGCCAGCGTCGCCTGCACCATCGCCTCCAGCTCATCGAGGTCCGTCAGGATCTTGCGGCGCTGCTCCTCGTCCTCCATCCACTCCGCCCGCAGCTTCAGCCGCGTGATCGGGGTCTTCAGGTCATGCCCGATCGCGGTCAGCAGGAACGTCCGGTCCTGCACGAAGCGCCGGATGCGCGCGGCCATCGTGTTGAACGCCGCCGCCGCGTCGGCCACCTCGGTCGGCCCCGTTTCGGGCAGCGGGGCGGCGTTGACGTCGCGGCCCAGGCGTTCGGCCGCCGCGCCCAGCACACGCAGCGGCGCGGTCATGCGGCGCACCGCCCAGAAGGCCAGCAGGGCGGCCGTCCCCGTCATGATCGCGAAGGCGACCAGGAAGCGCGAGGAGTTCCACGGCCGCGGCGGCGGCGTCCTGGCCCGCCCGACCAGCCAACGATCGTCCGGCGCCTGCGCCGCGATCACCAGGGTCCGCCCCGTCTCGTAGGCGCCGCGGATCGGCACGGCCTTCGGGCGCAGCGCCAGCGGGACCGCGCCGAACCCCATGTATGGGCGGATCAGCCGCTGGTCCGCAGGCGACGCCGGCCCCTCGGCATCGGACGGAAACGCGGTTTCAAGGGACAGGCGCAGGCCGGGCACAGGCTCTGTGTCGTGCACGATGCCGGCCCAGGCTGCGGCGGGCTGGGCCACCATCTCGCGGTACAACGACGCCACCTGGGTGCCGACGTCGCGCCCGTCGGCCAGGCGCTGCAGCTCGACGCGGTCCATGCCGAAGATCATCAGCCCGGCGCCCTGCACGACGACCAGCACCAGCACCAGCGCCAGCGCGGTGCGCGCCGCCAGGCTGCGCGGCCACAGCCTGATGGACCTCACTCCCGCTCCACGTCGCAGGCGAACACGTAGCCGCCGCCGCGCACCGTCTTGATGAACTGCGATTCCTCGCCGTCCCGGCCGAGCTTGCGCCGCAGCCGGCTGATCGCGACGTCGATCGCCCGGTCGAACGGGCCGGCCTGGCGGCCGCGCAGCAGGTCCAGCAGCATGTCGCGGGTCAGCACCTGGTTCGCCCGCTCCACCAGCGCCGCCAGCAGGTCATACTCGCCGCCGGTCAGCGGCACCTCGATGCCGTCGGGGTCCAGCAGGCGCCGCCGCGCCGGCTCCAGCCGCCAGCCCATGAAGCGGAAGCCGCGCGCCGCCTCGACCGCCTTGGCGCCGCGCTCGCTGGTGCGCCGCATCACGGCGCGGATGCGGGCCAGCAGCTCCCTCGGGTTGAACGGCTTGGGCAGGTAGTCGTCCGCCCCCAGCTCCAGGCCGATGATCCGGTCCGTCTCGTCGCCCATCGCGGTCAGCATCAGGATCGGCACGTCCGATATGCCGCGCAGCCACCGCGCGAGATCGAGACCGCTTTCGCCCGGCAGCATCAGGTCCAGGATCACCATCTGGAAATGGCCAGCGGGCCATGCCCGCCGGGCGTCCCGCCCGTCCCGCGCTGCGGTGACCCGCATGCCATGCCGGTCCAGGAACTTGGCGAGCAGGTCCCGGATCTCCCGGTCATCGTCGATCAGTAGGATATGCGGTGTGGCGCTCATTACGATCAATATACCGGGTTGCGCCGTCAATGCCACGCCTCGCGGCCCCTTCATCCTCGACACGCCGCGCAAGGCCGTGGTCAAAACCCGGGATGACGGCGCCACCCGATTTCCCGCACCCGCCGCCCGCCATGCGCGCGGCGCTGGATGCGCTCGTGCTGCAGGACCCCCGGTTGGCCGTGATCGAGCCGGCAGCGGGCCCGCTGCCGTGGCGCACCAGGCCACCGGGCTTCCCGGGGCTGCTGCAGGCCATCGTCGCGCAACAGATCAGCAACCAGGCGGCCTCGGCCATCTGGCGGCGGCTGTCCGTCGCGCCCGGCGCGCTGGACCCTGGGAGTCTGGCCGCCTTGGACGACGCGGCCTTGCTGGCGGCCGGGCTGTCGCGGCCGAAGGTGCAGCATGCACGGTCGCTGGCGGCGGCCTTCAACAGCGGCGCGCTGTCCGGCGCGGGGCTCGCTGCGCTCGACGACGCCGCGGCGCTGGCCGCGATCACGGCGGTGCGCGGCCTGGGTCCCTGGACCGCCGAGGTCTACCTGCTGTTCGCGATGGAACGGCCCGACGTGTTCCCCGCCGGCGACATCGCCGTGGCCGGGGCGGCGGCGCACCTTCTGGGCCTGGCCGAGCGTCCCGGCCCGGTGGCGCTCCGCCTGCTCGCCGAGGCCTGGCGCCCGCACCGCGCGCTGGCCGCCCGGCTGCTGTGGCACCATTGGCGCCACATCACCGGGCGCCCCAGCATGGACGACGTGGCGCTGTGACCGGGTCGTGGCGCGCCGTCGCCCCGCTGCGCGCGTTGCTGCGGCGGCGCCCGGTCCCGCGCCTGCTGTTCTGGGCGTTGACCGGCCGGACCGGCCGCCTGCGGACCCACCTGGCAACCCGTCGCCTCGTCCGCCTGCTGCTGCAACACGGCCTGTGGGACCCGGATTGCTACCGTGCCCAGCTCGCCAGCCCGCCGCCGCCGGGGGCCGACCTGCTGCTGCACTACGCGACGGAGGGCCGGCATCTCGGCCTGCGCCCGAACCCGCTGTTCGACCCCGCCTGGTACGCCGCGCGAACGCCGGGCCTGGCCCCAGCCGATGCGGCGCTCCATTACCTTGCCACCGGGATGGCGCGGCGCCTGGCCCCGCATCCGCTGTTCGATCCGGCGTATTACGTGCAGCAGGCGCCCGGCGCCGCCGGCAACCCGCTCGGCCACTACCTGGCGAACGGGGCGGCGGACCCGCACCCCGATTTCGACGGCGAATGGTACCGCGCCCGCTACGCCGCCGGCGACGCGAACCCGCTGGTCCACGCCGTGGCGGCCCATGACGGGCGCGAGACCAACGGCCGGCGCATCCGCGCGCGGCGTGCGCGCCAGGCCCTGGCGCTCGGCACGGACCTGCAGCCCTCCAGCCTGACCACGACGGGCCTTGCGATCGGCGTCGTCACGTACGAGACCCCCGCCGCCGAACTGCAACGCGCGATCCGCAGCGTGCGCATCGCCGCCAGCCAGGCCGGCATCGACCCGGACGTCCTGCTGCTGGACAACGGCGGCCCGTCCAGCCTTGCCGTGCAGCACGAACCCGGCCTGCGCGTGCTGCCGCCCATCGGCAACGTGGGCTTCGGCGGCGGCCACAACCGGCTGATGCGATCGGCCTTCGCGTCCGGCGCCCAGCACTACCTTGCCTTGAACCCCGACGCCGCGCTGCATCCGGCCGCCCTCGGGGCGCTGCTCCGCATGTCGGTGGCGGCCGGCGGCCGGGCGCTGGTCCAGGCGTTGCAGTTCCCCGCCGAGCACAGCCTGCCGTACGACCCCGAGACGTTCGACACGCCCTGGCTGTCTGGCGCCTGCCTGCTGATCCCGCGCGCGGTGCACGACCGCATCGGCGGCTTCGACGACGGATTCTTCATGTATGTGGAGGATGTCGACCTGTCCTGGCGCGCCCGCGCCGCCGGGCTGCGCACCTTGACCTGCCCCGCGGCCCTGCTGTTCCACCCCACCACCGGCCGCGTGCCGGGCCGGGCGATCGACCGGATGTTCCTGCACAGCAGCCTGCGCCTGGCCGTGAAATGGGGCAACCCGGACGCCGCCGCCAGCGCGCGGGCAGGGCTTGCGGAACGCGGCCTGGCGGAACCCGACCTTTCGTGCGTCACGCCCCAGCCCGACCCGGGCGGCGTCGCCGACTTCTCCCACGGCTTCGCCTTCGGCCCCGGCCGCTGGTGATGCAGGGCCTGGATGTCATCGTAAGACTGCACGCCCCGGCCGATCTGGACGAGCTTGGCCGCGCCGTCTTCGCGCTGGCGCTGCAGGACCACCGTCCGGTCACGATCATAATCGTCTGCCAGAATTTCGACCCTGCTGCGCTGGATGCGGCACGTCTCGCTTTGGCGCCCATCATGGCCATCGCGCCGGAGGTCGCGCTGCAGCTTCTGAACTGCCCCGGCGCGGCGATGCTGGACCAGGGCCTTGCCGCCTGCCGCGCCCGCTACATCGCCGTGCTGGATCCCGACCGGCTGATCTACCCCGAGGCCTACCGCCTGCTGATCGCCGAGCTGCAGGACAGCGGCGCCGCGATCGCCTTTGGCGGCATCCTGGCCACCACTATCGACCGGGACGGCCTGGCGCCGCTTACCTTGACCAAGGTCCGCCCCGTCCAGGGCAGCGACCCTGGTCAGCCATTCGTGCTGGACCGCGGCCGGATCGCCGCCGCCGACCTGGTGGCGGACGACGCCATGGCGGAACGGGACCTGCTGCGGCGCCTGTGCGCCCACTACAAATCGAGCATCCGCCTGAAAAGCACGGTCCTGGCCGAGCAGACGCTGACGGCGGCGCCCGAGGGTGCGGGGCGGCCGCAGGTAAAGGCCTGACCCCACGGTCCGCCACGGCAGGCGGCGGGGGGTTTCGGCGTGGGTGCAGGATTCGATGGACGCGCCGGGCGACCGGTCTTTCCGTCTCTTCCCCAATCTTTCATGAAATGAACTTATCGTGTCCCGGGAGCGCACGGGACGATGACCGCGGGGTCGCATGGTAAAAACCGCCGCACTTCCTTATTGTGCCCATGCTTTCTTATCATGTGTTGCACACCAACGAGGGGCCTGAGCATGGCGGCAGACGGCGATCAGGGACGAACCGGCATCGACAAACTCTGCATCGACACCATCCGCACCCTGGCGATGGACGCGGTGCAGAAGGCGAAATCCGGCCACCCCGGCACGCCGATGTCCATGGCGCCCGTCGCCTACACCCTCTGGCAGGACGTGCTGCGTTACGATCCCCAAGACGCCGCCTGGCCCAACCGCGACCGCTTCGTGCTGTCCATCGGCCATGCCAGCATGCTGCTGTATGCGCTGCTGCACCTGGCGGGGGTGCGCCGCCTGGGCGCCACCGGGCAGGAGGCCGTGTCGCTCGATGACATCAAGCTGTTCCGCCAGCTGGACAGCGTGACGCCGGGCCACCCCGAATACAGCTACACCACCGGCGTCGAGACGACGACGGGGCCGCTGGGCCAGGGCGTCGCCAACTCCGTCGGCATGGCCATGGCCGAACGCTGGTTCGCCGCCCGCTACAACCGGCCCGGCTTCCCGCTGTATGACTACCGCGTCTACGCGCTGTGCGGCGACGGCGACATGATGGAGGGCGTGTCCAGCGAGGCCGCCAGCATGGCAGCCCACCTGAAGCTGTCGAACCTCGTGTGGATCTACGACAGCAACCACATCACCATCGAGGGCTCGACGAACCTGGCCTTCTCGGAAGATGTCGCCGCCCGGTTCGCCGCCTATGGCTGGCACGTGATCCACGTCGAGGACGCCAACGACACCGCCGCCATCGCGGCCGCCCTGCACGAGGCCGAAGGCGTCACCGACCGCCCCACCTTCATCCAGGTGCACAGCATCATCGGCTGGGGCGCGCCCAAGAAGCAGGGCACCCGCGAAGCGCACGGCGAGCCGCTGGGCGACGAGGAGATCAAGGCCGCCAAGCGCTTCTACGGCTGGCCCGAAGACGCCCAGTTCCTCGTCCCCGACGGGGTGCGCGAGAATTTCACCCGCCGCATGGGCGCGCGCGGGGCCAAACTCCGCGCCGCGTGGATGGACATGCTGACCCGCTATCGCGCCGAATACCCCGGCATGGCGGCCGAGCTGGACATGATGGACCACCATCAGCTGCCCGACGGCTGGGACAAGGACATCCCTGTCTTCCCCGTCGACGCCAAGGGCATCGCGTCCCGCGACAGCTCCCAGAAGGTGCTGAACGCCATCGCCCCGCACGTGCCATGGCTGATCGGCGGCGCGGCGGACCTGGCGCCCAGCACCAAGTCCAACCTCACCTTCCCCGGCGCCGGCAGCTTCGAGGCCACCGGCAACGACGGCGGCTATACCGGGCGCAACCTGCATTTTGGCATCCGCGAACACGCCATGGGCAGCATCTGCAACGGCATGGCGCTGTCCGGCATGCGGTCCTACGGCTCCGGCTTCCTGATCTTCAGCGACTACATGAAGCCGCCCATCCGCCTGGCCGCGATCATGGAGCTGCCGGTCATCTACATCTTCACCCATGACAGCATCGGCGTCGGCGAAGACGGCCCCACCCACCAGCCCATCGAGCAGCTGCTGATGCTCCGCTCCATCCCTGGCCTCGTGGTGCTCCGCCCCGGCGACGCCAACGAGGTGTCCGAGGCCTGGCGCGTCGCCATGACGTCGCATCACCACCCGGTGGCGCTGGCGCTGAGCCGCCAGGCGCTGCCGACGATCGACCGGAGCGTGTATGCGCCGGCGGCCGGGCTGGCACGGGGGGCGTATGTGCTCGCCAGCGCCGAACGGCCGAAGGTCATCCTGATCGGCACCGGCAGCGAGGTCAGCCTCTGCGTCGGCGCCTACGAGGCCCTGGCCAAGGAGGGCATACCCGCCCGCGTCGTCAGCATGCCGAGCTGGGAATTGTTCGAGCGTCAGGACCAATCCTACAAGGACCAGGTGCTGCCCCCCGCCGTGCCCGGCCGCGTCGCGGTCGAGCAGGGGTCGGTGATCGGCTGGGACCGCTATACCGGCAGCGGCGGCGCCGTCATCGGCATGCACACCTTCGGCGCCAGCGCCCCGGCCGCCGCGCTGCAGTCCAAGTTCGGCTTCACCCCCGACAAGGTCCTGGACGCCGCCCGCAAGCAAGCCGCCCGGAGCTAATCGACAACCCTTCAGGGAGATCGGCCATGAACATCGTGACCCGCCCCGGCGACCTCGTGGCCGGCAACCCGCTGAAGCAGCTTGAAGCCTTCGGCCAGTCCCCCTGGCTCGACTTTATCCAGCGCAGCTTCACCGCGACCGGCCTGCAGGAGCTGATCGACCGCGACGGGCTGAAGGGGATCACCAGCAACCCCGCCATCTTCGAGAAGGCGATGGGCCACGGCACCGACTATGACGCGGGGTTCAAGGCCCTTGCCGCCGCCGCGGACCACGATGCGCAGGATCTTTACGAGCACCTGGCCATCGAGGACATCCAGCATGCCGCCGACAAGATGCGCCCGGTGTGGGAGGCGACCGGCAAGGTGGACGGCTACATCAGCCTCGAAGTCTCCCCCTATCTGGCGCTCCGCACCGACGAGACCATCACCGAGGCCCGCCGGCTTTGGGCCGCAGTCGGCCGCGAGAACCTGATGGTCAAAGTCCCCGGCACCACGGCCGGCGTGCCTGCCATCCGCACCCTGATCGCCGACGGCATCAACATCAACGTGACCTTGCTGTTCGCGCAATCCGCCTACGAGGCCGTCGCCGAAGCCTTCATCGCCGGGCTCGAGGACCGGGTGGCCAAGGGCGGCGCCATCGCCGGCCTGTCCAGCGTCGCCAGCTTCTTCGTCAGCCGCATCGACGCCGTGATGGACGGCAAGATCGACGCCCGCGTCGCCAAGGGCGAAGGCGCCCTGAAAGCCCTCCGCGGCAAGGTCGCCATCGCCAACGCCAAGCTGGCCTACCAGACCTACCTCAAGCTGGTCGCCTCGCCCCGCTGGCAGGCGCTGGCCGCCAAGGGCGCGCTGCCGCAGCGCCTGCTCTGGGCCAGCACCGGGGTCAAGGACAAGGCCTACAGCGACGTGCTGTACGTCGAGGAGCTGATCGGCCGCGACACCGTCAACACCATCCCGCCCGCCACGATGGACGCCTTCCGCGACCACGGCCGGGTGCGCGAGAGCCTGACCGAAAACGTCGATGCCGCCCGGAAAATCCTCGCCGACACGGAAACGGCCGGGCTCGACCTGCAATCCGTCGCCGACAAGCTGGTTCAGGACGGCGTCACCCTGTTCGCCGAGGCCGCCGACAAACTGCTGGGCGCCGTCGCCGCCAAGCGCACCGCTATGCTGGGCCACCGCATCGCCACGCTGGACCTGAAGCCTTCCGAGGCGCTGGCGCCGGCGGTGGCGGCCACGCGCGACGACTGGCGCAAATCCGGCCGGCTGCGCGACCTCTGGGCCCATGACGCCCAGGTCTGGACCGGCAATGAGGAGGCCAAATGGCTCGGCTGGCTGCGCGTGGTGGACGACCGCACCGCGGACCTGCCGGCGCTGCTGGCCTTCCAGGACGAGGTCAAGGCCGCCGGCTTCAAGCACATCCTGCTGCTCGGCATGGGCGGATCGAGCCTGGGGCCGGAAGTCTTCGCCGAGACCTTCGGCCACATCGCGGGCTTCCCGGAACTGCTGGTGCTGGACAGCACCGACCCGCAGCAGATCGCCGCCTTCGCCGCCCGCATCGACATGGCGCGCACCCTCTGCATCGTCAGCAGCAAGTCCGGCAGCACGCTGGAGCCGAACATCCTGAAGGCCTTCTTCTGGGACCGCATGACCCAGGCGGTTGGCGCCAAGGCCGGCGAACACTTCGTCGCCGTCACCGACCCCGGCTCCAAGATGCAGAAAGTGGCCGAGGGCGATGGATTTCGAAAAATCTTCATGGGTGACCCGACAATCGGCGGCCGCTACTCCGTGCTGTCGAATTTCGGCCTCGTCCCCGCCGCCGCCATGGGCGTCGATCTCAGGGCCTTCCTCGAAGCCGCCACGCTTATGGTCAACGCCTGCGCCGCCGGCGCCCCGCCGGACGCCAATCCCGGCGTCCAGCTCGGCATCCTGCTCGGCGAGGCCTGCAAGGCCGGCCGCAACAAGGTCACCATCGTCGCCGGACCCGGCCTCGAAGACGTCGGCGCATGGCTGGAACAGCTGCTGGCCGAAAGCACCGGCAAGCAGGGCCACGGCATCGTCCCCGTGGATCAGGAGGCGCTGGGCGCCCCCGCCGTCTATGGCGCGGACCGCCTTTTCGCCTACCTGACGATCGCCGGCCACGCCGACCCGGCGCAAGACGCCGCCATCGCCGCGCTGGAAGCCGCCGGCCATCCGGTCGCGCGCCTGGCCCTGGCGGACAGGATGCAGGTCGGCCAGGCCTTCTACCTGTGGGAGTTCGCGACCGCCGTCGCCGGCAGCGTCATCGGCATCGACCCCTTCGACCAGCCGGACGTCGAGGCCAGCAAGACCGAGACCCGCAAGCTGACCGACGCCTACGCGAAGGACGGCCACCTGCCGCCCGAAACGCCGTTCCTGGACCAGGACGGCATCAAGCTGTTCACCGACCTGGCGAACCAGGCCGCACTCGGCGCCGGCGGCCTCGATGCCGTCATCAAGGCGCACCTCGCCCGCGCCGGCGCCGGCGACTACGTGGCCCTGCTGGCCTACATCCAGCGCAACCCCGCGCACATCGCCACCCTGACCGGCCTTCGCAACCGCATCCGCGACGCGAAACACGTCGCGACCTGCGTGGGCTTCGGTCCGCGCTTCCTGCATTCCACCGGCCAGACCTACAAGGGCGGCCCCAACAGCGGCGTCATCCTGCAGATCACCGCCGATGACGCCGCCGACCTGCCCGTGCCCGGCGAAAACTACAGCTTCGGCATCGTCAAGGCCGCGCAGGCGCGCGGCGACTTCGACGTGCTGGCCGAACGCCACCGCCGGGCGCTGCGGGTGCATCTGGGCCAGGACGTGGATGCCGGGCTGGCCCGCCTGGCCAAGGCCGTCGATGCCGCTCTCGCCTGATACTGTCGAAGCAAGGGGACTCGCATGGAACTCGGGATCATCGGCCTTGGCCGCATGGGCGGCAACATCAGCCTGCGTTTGATGCGGGCCGGGCACAAGACCGTGGTGTATGACCGCAACGCCGATGCGGTCGCGCACATCGCGTCCGAGGGCGCCAAGGGCGCCACCGGCCTCGCCGACATGATCAAGGCGCTGACCCCGCCGCGCGCCGTCTGGGTCATGCTGCCCTCTGGCCCCATCACGGAGGCGACGATCGACGAGCTGGCCGGGCTGATGGACGTCGGCGACACCATCATCGACGGCGGCAACACCTACTACAAGGACGACATCCGCCGCGCGAAGACGCTGCACCCGCAGGGCATCACCTATATCGACGTCGGCACCTCCGGCGGCGTCTGGGGGCTCGACCGCGGCTACTGCATGATGATCGGCGGCGACAAGGAAGCCGTGACCCGGCTGGACCCCATCTTCCAGGCGCTGGCCCCCGGCAAGGGCCATATCGACGTCACCCCCGGGCGCGAGGGCCGCGACCCGCGCGCCGAGCAGGGCTACATCCACGCGGGCCCGGCCGGCGCCGGGCACTTCGTCAAGATGGTGCATAACGGCATCGAGTACGGCCTGATGCAGGCCTACGCCGAGGGCTTCGACATCCTGCACCACAAGACCAGCACGGAGCTGCCGGAAGATGAGCGCTTCACCATCGATGTCGCCGACGTGGCCGAGGTCTGGCGCCGCGGCAGCGTCGTCTCGTCCTGGCTGCTGGATTTGACGGCGATCGCTCTGGCCGAGAACGAGACGCTCAGCAACTTCGTCGGCGGCGTGGCCGACAGCGGCGAGGGCCGTTGGACCGTGGAGGCGGCGGTGGAAGAGGCCGTCCCCGTCCCCGTGCTGTCCGCCAGCCTGTTCGCCCGCTTCCGCAGCCGGCGGGAGCACACCTTCGCCGACAAGCTGCTGAGCGCCATGCGCGCCCAGTTCGGCGGCCACGCCGAGGCCAAGATCGAAGGCTCCTGACCCGTGCCCCGTAGGGCGGAAAAGCGAAGCGTCATCCGCCCCTTGCCAAGCGCAACCCCTGCCCACTGCCCGCTCGAGAGCCCGCACGCATGGACATGAACGCCCCGCTCCCCGGCCGCCTGAGCGGCGCCGAAGGCCTGGCCCAGGCGCCCAAGGCCCCGCCCACCACCCTCGTCATCTTCGGTGGCGGCGGCGACCTCACCAAACGCCTGTTGATGCCGTCGCTCTACAACCTCGAGCTCAGCAAGCTGCTCGACGACGGCTTCCAGGTCATCGCCGTCGATCGCAACGAGCAGGACGAGGCCGCCTATCGCGACGGGCTTACCACCGCCATGCAGGGCTTCGTCGGCTCGAAGGGCGGCGAGAGCGAGATCAACAGCCTGAACATGGACACCTGGGGCTGGGTGCGTGACCGCCTGCATTACCAGCAGGGCGACTTTGGCGACGACGCGACCTACCAGACCCTTGCGGCCCGCATCCCGGGCAACGCCATCTTCTACCTCGCCGTCGCCGCCCGCTTCTTCGGCCCCATCATCGAGAAGCTCGCTGCGTCCGGCCTCACCACCCAGGCGGGCGGCCGGTTCCGCCGGGTCGTCGTCGAAAAACCCTTCGGCCATGACCTGGCCAGCGCCAAGGCGCTGAACACGCTGATCCTGGACCGCATGGACGAGAACCAGGTCTTCCGCATCGACCACTTCCTCGGCAAGGAAACCGTCCAGAACATCATGGCGCTGCGCTTCAGCAACGGCATCTTCGAGCCGCTGTGGAACCGCTTCTACATCGACCACGTGCAGATCACCGCCGCCGAGACCGTCGGCGTCGAGGAACGCGCCCGCTTCTACGAGCCCACCGGCGCGCTGCGCGACATGGTGCCGAACCACATGTTCCAGCTTCTCGCCGTGACGGCGATGGAGCCGCCCAACGCCTTCGACGCCGACTCCGTCCGCGCCGAGAAGGCCAAGGTGATCCAGGCGATCAAGCCGTGGGACCCGATGCGCGTCGCCCGCGACACCGTGCGCGGCCAGTACACCGCCGGCATGCTGAACGACCAGCCCACCTGCGGCTACCGCCAGGAGCCGGACGTGGCCCCGGTCAGCGTGACCGAGACCTACGTCGCCATGCGGCTCAAGATCGACAACTTCCGCTGGGCCGGCGTGCCGTTCTATATCCGCACCGGCAAGCGCCTGGGCGTCCGCCGCACCGAGATCGCGATCCACTTCAAGCAGGCGCCCTACGCGATGTTCCGCGACACGCCCGTCGATCGTCTGACGCCCAACATCATGGTCCTGCACATCCAGCCCAGCGAGGGCATCACCCTGAACCTCAGCGCCAAGATCCCCGGTCCGAAGCTCGTCCTCGGCGGCGTCGCGATGAACTTCAAGTACAGCGACTACTTCCACGCCCCCAGCAGCACCGGCTACGAAACCCTGCTGTACGACGTGATGATGGGCGACGCGACGCTGTTCCAGCGCGCCGACATGGTGGAGGCCGGCTGGGCCGCGACGCAGCCGCTGCTGGACGAATGGGCCGCGGGGCGCACGAAGGTGCAGTGGTACGAAGCCGGGTCGCACGGGCCCGAGGCCGCCGACCGCCTGCTGGACCGCGACGGCCGCCACTGGCTGCCTTTGCCATGACGATCAGACTCGTCATCTCCGACGTCGACGGCACCATCGTCCAGCCGGACAAGACGCTGTCTGCCGGCACCATGGCCGCTGCCCAGCGCCTGCAGGCCGCCGGCATCCCGCTGGCCATCGTCAGCGCCCGCCCGCCCCGCGGCATGCGCTGGATCACCGAGGCGCTGATGCTGAAGGCGCCCTCGGCCGGCTTCAACGGCGGCGCCATCCTGGCCCCCGACGGCACCGTCATCGAGTGGAACCCGGCCCCCACAGACATGGTGCAGAAGGCGCTCGGCCTGTTCGCCGCCCGCGGCATCGACGCCTGGCTGTTCACCCAGGACGAATGGCTGATCCGCGACGCGAACGGCGTCTATGTCGCCCACGAACGCCACACCGTGCGGTTCGAGGCGCGGGTGGCGCCCAGCTTCGACCCCTATGTCGCCCAGGTGGGCAAGCTGGTCGGCGTCTCCGACAACTTCGAGAAGCTGGCCGCCGTCGAGGCCGAGCTGCAGGGCATCGTCGGCGCCGGCGCCACCGCCCATCTGTCGCAGAAATACTACCTCGACCTCACCCACCCCAACGCGAACAAGGGCTACGCCGTGCAGGCCATCGCCCGGCATCTGGGCGTCGGACTGCCCGATGTCGCGGTGCTCGGCGACATGGCGAACGACATCCCGATGTTCAAGGTCGCCGGCTTCTCGGTCGCGATGGGCAACGGCACGGACGCCGTCAAGGCCGAAGCCTCGGCCACGACGGGCGCGAACGACCACGAGGGCTGGGCCGACGCCGTCGACGCGCTGATCCTGCCGAAGACGCATGGCTGACATCGTCCACCCCGACCTGGCCTCGTTGGCCGAGGCGGCTGCCGCCTGGATGGTCGATGCCTTCACCGCCCGCCCGGGCCGCCTGTCCGTCGCGCTGTCCGGCGGCTCCACGCCGAAGCTGCTGTATGAAACCCTGGCGCTGCCGCCCTACCGCGACCGGATGCCGTGGGACCGCGTGCACTGGTTCTGGGGCGACGAGCGCTTCGTCCCTCCAGAAGACCCGCGCAGCAACCAGGCCATGACCCGGCACGCGCTGCTGGACCACGCCCCCGTGCCCCCGGACCACATCCATCCCATCCCGACGGTCGGCCTGACCCCCGGGCACGCCGCCCTCGCCTACGAGGCGACGCTGCGCGCCTTCCACGGCGGCAACCTGGCGCAACCCTTGTTCGACCTGGTGTTGCTGGGACTCGGCACGAACGGCCATACCGCGTCGTTGTTCCCAGGCGAGGCCGTGCTGACCGAGCGCACCGCCTGGGCCGCCGCGGTCTCACCCCCTGGCGAGCCCACCCGCATCACGCTGACCTGGCCGCCGCTGGAAAGCTGCCATGACGCAGCGTTCCTGGTAGCCGGCGCGGAAAAGCAGGACGTCGTCCGCCGCGTGCGCGCTGGCGACGTTTCGCAGCCCGCCGCGCTGTATCGGCCCGCGGGCAGGCTGCACTGGTGGCTGGACGCGTCGGCGGCCGGGTAACGGCGTGATGCCGTCAGCTGGCAGCCGGTGGCATCGACTCGCCCAGTGACTGCATCAGCCGGTTCGCGTTGGCGAACATCGCGATGGCGTGGATCAGGTCCAGCACCTCCAGGTCCGCAAGGCCCGCTGCCCGCAAGGGGGCCAGGTCTCCGCCCGTGACCGCGCCCGGCGTGGCCGTCAGCTTGGCCGCGAACGCCACGATGGCGGCGCGGCGTGCATCCAACGGGGCGGCGAGGCCCTCGTCCAGCAGGCGCTGCATCGTCTCGGGCTCGCGCGTCAGCTCGGCGAAGCGGCGGGCGTGGACCGAGCAGCAGTAGACGCAGCCATTGACCATGGACACGATCGCGGTGGCCAGCTCCCGCTCAGCGCGCGGCAGGCCGCGGGGGGCGTACATCACGCTGTTGAACAGTGCGCCACGCTCGCCGAGCGAGGCGGGGTCCTGCGCCAGCGTCAGGAAGTAGGTCGAGCGGCGCACGGCGGGCGGGCAGGCGTCCAGGGCGGCGAGTTGCGCGGGTGTCGCCGTGGCGGCGTCGACGGGCGGCAGGCGTGGGGACCAGCCGACTTCGGCCATGGTGAAGCGGGCGGGCGCCGCATGGATGGCGGCCGGGACCGCCTCGCCGCCTTCATGCTGCATCGCCCGCAGCCCGGCCAGCAGGCGGACCTGGAAGGGCACGAAGGCCGCAAGCTGCGTCGATGCCACGATGTCCTGCGGCGAGAGGCCGTGCGCCGCGAGCGCATCGATGTCGGACTGGCCGATGCGTGCCGGGTGGGCGGCGACGGCGTCACCGTAGCGCATCAGCAGCGGGAAGCGGCCCGGCCCCACCGGCGGGGCCTCGGCGATTGCCGCCTCCGCCTGGGTCAACAGCGTGCGGAGGTGGGCGGCCAGCGCCGTGTCGCCATCGGCGAGTGCCACCCGCAGCGCGAGGGAGGCGCGTTCCACCAGCGTCATGCCGCCGGGGTGCGCCGGGGTCACCAGCTCCCGATAGGCGCCGTGCGCATGCAGGCGGATATCGGCCCGCGCCTTCCGCAGCGTCGCCAGCGCGGACTCCGCGGGGAGTGCGAGCAAGGCGTCGATCAGATCGGGGGCGTCGGTCATGGCGGAACCCTTCTGCTGCAAGCAGGCGACTGCCAGGCAAAAAAAATGGCGACGCTCGAAAGCGCCGCCAAGTTTAGGGAGGAAACGTCCTGCAGCAGAACGGCAAGCCGTCGTGCTGCGCTGCACAATTTATCGCATTTGCTTTCAGATGCAAGGGGCAATCCAGATGATATTTTCCGCCTGGGGCCCTGCGTCTGGCGTCGCGCACGCCCATGGTCAGCGCCCCGTGAAGGCCGGCCTGCGCTTTTCCATGAACGCTGTGCGCCCTTCGGTGTAGTCCGCGCTGTCGAAGCAGGCGGACACGACCGTCGTGACGCCATCCATGTCGCGGTCCGCTGCGTCCTTCATACATTGGCCCAGGATGAACTTCATGCCGGTGATGCTCAGCGGCGCGTTGCCGGCGATGGTCTTCGCCAGCGTATCGACAGCGGCGTCGAGCGCGTCGTCGGCGACGACCTGGTTGACGAGGCCGATGCGCCCGGCCTCGGCCGCGTCCATGCGGTCACCGGTGAACAGCATGGTGCGTGCCTGCGCCTGCCCCACCAGGCTGATCAGCCTGCCGACCATGTCGAAGCCATAGGCGATTCCGAGGCGGGCGGCAGGGATGCCGAAGGCGCTGCTGACGGAGGCGATGCGGATGTCCGCCTGCATCGCGATGCCCAGGCCGCCGCCCAGGCAGAAGCCCTGAATGCGGGCGATGACGGGCTTCGGGTAGCTGGCCAGCGTGCGGCGGCCGGCGCTGGTGAGCTTGTCGTATTCCTTCTGCGCGTCGGCATTGCTGCGGCTTTTGGCGAACTGGCTGATGTCTGCGCCCGACACGAACGCCTTGTCTCCGGCGCCGGTCAGCACCACGACGCGAACCGCCGGGTCATGCTCCCATTTTTCGAGGAAGCCGGTCATGCCGTCCCACATCTCGACGGACATGGCGTTGCGCTTTTCCGGCTGGTTGAACGTGATGCGGCCCACGCCGTCATGCACCGAGGCGAGCATCTTGCCTCCGGCGGCTTCCATCGTGGTCGGATGGGTGGCGATCTGGTCCATCGAGGCTCTCCCGTTTCGTGGCGAGGTTAGGCGGGCCGGGTCGGGTTGGCGAGAGAGAGGTAAAATCTGCGATACGGGCCGATAAGGAATGTACTGCTTTTTGCACTACGTTGAGATGGAACAGCCGATCCCAAAGGTTGATTCGGCATCGCCCTGCTGACTCATGCGATGGATCGTTGCGTTCGGGCGGCGACGCTGGTCGGGGGACGGGCCGCGGCCGTGCATGCCATCGATGACGACGCGATCCGCTTCTGGACCAGGCGTGGTTTCAAGGCGAGCCAGAGCAGCCCCTATCTGCTGTACCGCTCGATCGGCGACATCGTCGCATCCCTGAGCAAGTAGAAAAGGCGCTCGGACGACGTCCGCCGGCAACACTACGCCGGACCTCCCACCCTGACCTGCCCGCGCAGCCGCACCTCCACGCCGGGGACCCGCGCCTTGATCTCTGCCTGGAATTCCGCCCGCTTCTCGTGGATCGACACCAGCACGCGGCCCATCGGCACGCCGAGGTCCACCAGCACCGCCTCGCCGAGCTGCAGGCTTGCCTCGATCGTCTCCGGCACCGCGTCGGACGCGCCCAGCGCATACAGGTCGGCGGCGTGCGGGGCGTCCCGCGCGCGGACGATGATCAGCAGGTCCGGGCGGTCGGCGCGGGCCAGGCGGACGATGTCGTCCGCCATCACCCGGTCATCGACCGTCACGACAAGCGCCCGCGCCTCGCTGAGGCCCACCCGCTGCAGCAGCGCCGGCTGCGAGACGTCGCCGTAGAACACCGTCGAGCCCTGCCGCCGCAACCGGGCGACCCGGCGGGCGTCGCTGTCCAACGCCAGGTATGGCACCCGGTGCGTCTCCAGCAGCGACGCCACCGTCTGGCCGACGCGGCCGAACCCGGCGATGATCACGCGGGGCGCGCCGTCGTTGGCCTCGGGCGGCAGCAGGGCCGGGTCGATGGCCGCCGGCTTCGCGGGGAACAGCGCGCTGCCCAGCAGCGACAGCAGAGGGATGGCGGCCATGGTCAGGGCGGCCAGGATGAAGGCGAAGCCGGCGGCGTCGGCGCTCAGCACGCCCAGCCCCGTGCCCAGGCCCAGGATGACGAAGCTGAACTCCCCGCCGGCGCCCAGCAGCAGGCCGGCCGGGCCGCCGACCGCGAACCGCAACCGGAACAGGCGCCCGAAGCCGGCCACCACCGCGGCCTTCACGGCGACAAGCGCCAGCGCGGCGCCGATCACCGCGAAGGGCTGGTCCAGCACCCGCCCGAGGTCGAGGTTGAGGCCGATCGAGACCAGGAACACGCCCAGCAGCAGGCCCTTGAACGGCTCCACCGTCACCTCGATCTGGCGGCGATACTCCGTCTCGGCCAGCAGCAGCCCGGCGATCAGCGCGCCCAGCGCCATCGACAGCCCGGCCACCGCCGCCGCAAGCCCGGTGGCCAGCACCACCAGCAGGCAGGCGGCCATGAACAGCTCGGGGCTTCTGGTCCGGGCGACGCCGCGGAACAGCGGGCGCAGCACGACGCGGCCGAGCACCACCAGCGCCACGATCGCCAGCAGCGCCTGGCCGATCGCCAGGCCCAGCTCCACCGGTCCGTGCGCGGCGCCGCCGCCCAGGACGCCGAGCGCAAACATGATCGGCACGACAGCCAGGTCCTGGAACAGCAGCACGGCGAAGCTGGCGCGCCCCACCAGGCTGGTCATCCGCTTCTCCTCGGCCAGCACCTGCGCCACGACCGCGGTCGACGACATCGCCAGCGCCAGGCCCAGCACGACGGCCTGCTTCGGCGGCGCCCCGGCCAGCAGCCCCGCAGCCGCGATGGCGGCGGCGCTGACCAGCACCTGCAGGCT
>JAYUCA010000096.1:0-8595 GCA_043740535.1 Rhodospirillales bacterium
GACGGCGTCCGCACCCCCATGCAATGGTCGATGGACCGCAACGGCGGCTTCTCCCGCGCCGAGCCGCAGCGCCTCGTGCTGCCGCCCATCATGGACCCCATCTACGGCTACCAGGCCGTCAACGTGGAGGCCCAGGCCGGCGACCCCCACTCCCTGCTGAACTGGACCCGCCGCATGCTGGCCGTGCGCGGCCGCCACCGCGCCTTCGGCCGCGGCACGCAGCGCTTCCTGTATCCGTCCAACCGCAAGATCCTCGCCTTCCTCCGAGAACTGACCCATGACGACGGGGCCAGCGAAACCATCCTGTGCGTCAGCAACCTGTCCCGCACCGCGCAGGCCGTCGAGCTGGACCTGTCCGCATTCGCCGGCCGCGTCCCCGTCGACATCGTCGGCGGCTCCGTCTTCCCGCCCATCGGCCAGCTGAACTACCTGCTGACCCTGCCGCCCTACGGCATGTTCTGGTTCCTGCTCGCCACCGAGGCCGCCCTGCCCGCCTGGCACACCGCACCCCCCGAACCGCTGCCCGAATACGCCACCCTCATCATCCGCGCCGGCATCGCCGACCTGCTGAGCCCCTACAACCGCACCGCCATCGAGCGCGAGGCCCTGACCGCCTACCTGCCCAAACGCCGCTGGTTCGCCTCCAAGGGCGAGACGCTGGCCGCCGTCTCGATCGCTTACGCCGTCCCCCTGCCCGGCGCGCCCGACGTCCTGTTCGCCGAGATCGAGGCCCAACTGCACGACCGCGCCGAGACCTACGTCCTCCCCCTCGGCATCGCCTGGGAGGACGCGGCCATCGGCGCCCTGCCGCAGCAACTGGCGCTGACCCGCGTCCGCAAAGGCCCACGGGTCGGCTACCTGACCGACGCCTTCGCCGTCGACGCGCTGACCACCGGCATGCTCGCCGGCCTGCGGCAATCCACCGTCATCCCGCTGCCAGGCGGCACGCTGGAGTTCCGCCCGACCACCAGGATGACGGCCCTCTCCCTGCCGCCCGACCCCGAAATCCGTCGACTCGGCGCCGAACAGACCAACTCCTCCTGGATCGTAGGCGACGCGCTGGTGCTGAAGCTGGTGCGCCGCGTGCTGGCCGGCGTCCACCCCGAAGGCGAGATGACCCGAATCCTGACCGAGCGCGGCTTCGGCAACACCGCGCCGCTGTTCGGCGAACTGGTCCGCATCGACGCCCAGGGCACCCCGCACACCGTGGCCCTGGCGCAGGGCTTCGTCCGCAACCAGGGCGACGCCTGGGGCTGGACCCTCGATTACCTGCACCGCAGCGTCGACGAGGCCGCGATGACCGACGGCGCCGAACTCGCCGACACCTTCGACGCCTACGAGGTCTTCGCCCGCGCCATCGGCACGCGCCTCGCCGAGATGCACGCCGTGCTCGCCGAACCCAGCGACATCCCCGACTTCAAGCCGCAACCCGCGGATGCCGCCGCGCTCAACCAATGGGCCGACGGCGCCATCGCCCAGATCGACCAGGCGCTCGACCTGCTGGCCGCCGCCACCGGCCTCGATGCCGCCGCCGCCGCCCAGGCCACCATGCTGGCGGCGAACCGCGAGCAGCTGCACGACGCCGCCCGCCGCCTCGCCGCCCAAGGCGCCGGCGCCTTGCAGACCCGCGTGCACGGCGATTTCCACCTTGGCCAGGTCCTGGTCGTCCAGGGCGACGCCTTCATCATCGACTTCGAGGGCGAACCGGCCCGCACCATGGAGGAACGCCGCGCCCGATCCTGCCCGTTGCGCGACGTTGCCGGCCTGCTGCGGTCCTTCGACTACGTGGCCGCTGCCGCCGCGCCTGGCCGCGTCGCCGCCTCCGAGCCCGCCACCGAGCGCCGCTTGGCCCTGTTGGCCGAGTTCCGGTTGCGTGCATCAGCCGCGTTCCTGGCCGCCTACCGCGCCGTGCTGCACGAAGCCGCATCCCCCTGGGCGCCGGCGGCCGCCGAGGACGCCTTGCTGGACCTGTTCCTGCTCGAGAAAGCCGCCTACGAGATCCGCTACGAGGTCGCCAACCGTCCCACCTGGTTGTCCATCCCGCTCGGCGGCTTCACCGCCATCGCCGAACGCCTGCTGGGGACCGCCGCATGACCGCGGCCTTCGACGACCTCGACGGCGGGGCGGTCCAGGCCATTGTCGAGGGCCGCCACGCCGACCCCTTCGGACTGCTTGGTCCGCACGGCCCCTTCGTCCGCGCCTACCTTCCGGGCGCGGACGCGGTCGAGCTGATCGATGCGGACGGCGCCTCGCTCGGCCGCTTGCAGCGCCGCCACGACGCCGGCTTCTTTTCCGGCCCCATCGCCCGCCCCGGTCCCTACCGCCTGCGCGTGCAGACGCACGGCACGACCTACGAGGCCGACGACCCCTACCGGTTCGGCACGACGCTGGGCACGCTCGATCTCCATCTGATGACCGAGGGCCGCCACCGGGACCTTGCCGATGCCCTCGGCGCGCACCAGGCCGAGTACGACGGCGTGCCCGGCGTCCGCTTCGCCGTGTGGGCGCCCAACGCCCGCCGCGTTTCGGTCGTCGCCGGCTTCAACCACTGGGATCCCACCCGGCACGTGATGCGCCTGCAGCATCCCGCCGGGGTGTGGGAGATGTTCGTGCCCGGTGCCACCCCCGGCGCCATCTACAAATACGATATGCTGGGCCCCCACTGGCAGACCCTGCCCCAAAAAGCCGACCCGATGGCCCGCGCGGCAGAGCTGCCGCCGGCCACCGGATCGATCGTGGTCGCCAACACCCCCTTCCGCTGGACCGACGCCGCCTGGCTCGAACGGCGCGGCGCGGGCCAGGGCCAGGACGCCCCCATTTCCGCCTATGAGGTGCATGCCGGGTCATGGCTGCCGGCGGCTGAGGCGGGTGCGGCCGGCTGGGCCGCGCTGGCCGACCGTCTGGCCCCCTACTGCGCCGGCATGGGCTTCACCCATCTCGAGCTGCTGCCCATCATGGAGCACCCGTTCGGCGGCTCATGGGGTTACCAGCCGCTCGGCCAGTTCGCGCCCAGCGCCCGGCTCGGCCCGCCCGAGGCCTTCGCCGCCTTCGTCGATCGCTGCCACGCCATGGGGGTCGGCGTGCTGCTGGACTGGGTGCCCGCCCACTTTCCCACCGACGCGCACGGCCTCGCGCAGTTCGACGGCACGCCGCTGTACGAGCACGCCGACCCCAAGGAAGGCTTCCACCGCGACTGGAACACGCTGATCTTCAACCTCGGCCGCAACGAGGTCCGCGGCTTCCTGATCGCCTCGGCGCTGTTCTGGCTGAACCACTACCACGCCGACGGCCTGCGCGTGGACGCCGTCGCCTCCATGCTTTATCGCGACTACAGCCGCGAACCCGGCGAGTGGGTGCCGAACCAGTACGGCGGCCGCGAGAACCTCGAAAGCGTCGCCTTCCTGCGGGAGCTCAGCCTCGCCATCGCCGACCACGCCCCCGGCGCCGTGCTGATCGCCGAGGAAAGCACCGCCTGGCCCGGCGTCACCCGCTCCGCCTACGACGGCGGCCTTGGGTTCCACTACAAGTGGAACATGGGTTGGATGCACGACACGCTGCACTTCATGCACGAAGACCCCATCAACCGCCGCCACCACCACGACGAGCTGACCTTCGGCCTCGTTTACGCGTTCTCGGAAAAATTCATGCTGCCGCTCAGCCATGACGAGGTCGTCTACGGCAAGGGATCGTTGATCCGGAAGATGCCCGGCGACCACTGGCAGAAGTTCGCCAACCTGCGCGCCTACCTGGCGCTGATGTGGACCTACCCCGGCAAGAAGCTGCTGTTCATGGGCGGCGAGTTCGCCCAGGACCGCGAGTGGAACCACGACACCGGCCTGGATTGGCACCTTCTGGACGACCCCCTGCATGCCGGCATGCAGGCACTGGTGCGCGACCTGAACACCGCGTACCGGGACGTGCCTGCGCTGCACCAGGGCGACTGCCAGCCCGCTGGCTTCCGCTGGGTCGTCGTCGATGACTCCGCGAACTCGGTGTTCGCCTGGCTGCGCTACCCTATGGACGGCGGCCGGCCGGCGCTGGTGATCTGCAACCTGACCCCGGCGCCACGGCACGACTACCGTCTGGGCGTGCCGCAGGCGGGCGCATGGACCGAACGGCTGAACACCGACGCCGGCCTGTATGGCGGATCCAACCTCGGCAATGACGGGCGCATGCAGGCCGGCCCGGACGGCATGCACGGCCTGCCCGCGTCGCTGACGCTGACCTTGCCGCCGCTGTCGACGCTGGTGCTGTTGCCGGAATGAAGCGGACCTTCCATCACCCCCTGCCATTCGGCGCCGAGACGCAGCCCGATGGACACACCCTGTTCCGCCTCTGGGCGCCCTCCGTCGCCGCCGTCCTGCTCCGCCTGCCGGAAGGCGACGCGCCGATGCACACGGAGCCCGGCGGCTGGCACCGCCTGGCGGCCTCTGCCCCGGCCGGCACGCCCTACAGCTTCGTGCTGCCGGACGGCCTGGCCGTCCCCGACCCTGCCGCCCGCCAACAGGCAGGCGGCGTGCATGGGCCGAGCCTGGTCGGCGACCCGGCGGGGTTTGCCTGGCAACACCCGGACTGGCTCGGGCGCCCATGGCACGAGGCGGTCCTGTACGAATGCCACGCCGGGCTGATGGGCGGCTTCAAGGGCGTGCAGGCGCGCCTGCCGGGCCTGGCCCGCATGGGCATCACGGCCGTCGAGCTCATGCCCATCGCCGGCGTGCCCGGCAGCCGCAACTGGGGCTATGACGGCGTGCTGCCATACGCCCCGGATGGCGCGCTGGGCTCCCCGGACGAGCTGAAGGCCCTGATCGACGCCGCCCATGGCCTGGGCCTGATGATGCTGCTGGACGTCGTCTACAACCACTTCGGCCCCGATGGCGCCTACATCCACGCCTATGCCAAACCCTTCTTCCGTGATGACTCCCACACCCCCTGGGGTGCGGCGATCGACTTCCGCCGGCCCGAGGTCCGGGACTATTTCACGCAGAACGCGCTGTTCTGGCTTGACGAGTATCGCTTCGATGGCCTCCGCTTCGATGCGGTGCACGCCATTTCCGAGGAGAGCTTCCTGATCGACATGGCGGGCGCCATCCGCGACCAGACAGAGGGCCGCCAGATCCACCTGGTGCTCGAGCACGAGGGCAACCGCGCCGCCCTGTTGTGCATCGACGGCGCGGAACGCCTGTATGACGCGCAATGGGCCGACGACCTGCACCATTGCCTGCATGTGCTGCTGACCCACGATACCGAGGGTTATTACAAGGACTTCAGGGAAGCGACTCCCCTGCTCGCCCGCTGCCTGGCGGAGGGCTTCGCCTACCAGGGCGACCCGACCCCACGCACCGGTCTCGGCCGCGGCGAACCCAGCGGGCACCTGCCCCCCACGGCCTTCGTCATCTGTCTCCAGAACCACGACCAGATCGGCAATCGCGCCATGGGCGAGCGCCTGACCGTGCTCGCACGTCCCCAGGCCCTGCGCGCCGCCACCGCCCTGCTGCTGCTGTCGCCCTTCATCCCCATGCTGTTCATGGGCGAGGAATGGGCCAGCACCACGCCGTTCCTGTTCTTCACCGACCACAACGAAGACCTGGCCGAACTGGTCCGCACCGGCCGCCGTGCCGAGTTCAAGTCCTTTGCCGCGTTCCAGGACAAATCGAGCCGCAACCAGATCCCGGACCCCAACGCCCCGGCCACATTCGAACGCTCCCGCCCCGAGGCCACCGACCCCGGTCACGCCGACTGGCTGGCCGCCCTGCTGGCGGTACGCCGCACGCACATCATGCCTGGCATCCCCGGTTGCCGCAGCGGCGGCGCCGAGGTCTTGCGCCCGGGCGCCGTCCGCGCAGCCTGGACTCTCGGCGGCGGCAAGACGCTGACCATCGCGCTGAACCTCGGCGACGCGACGATCGAGACCACGCCCGCCGATCGCACGATGCTGTTCGCAAGCGCGGGCGCCACCCCTGCCATGCTGCCGCCCGACTCCATCACGGTGACGCTGGGATGAGCGCCGGCTTGATCGACCTGGCGCAGGCGGCCGGCATCGCCCCACGCTGGCAGGACTACCGCGGCGATTGGCACGACGTCTCCCATCACACCCTTCGCGCCATCCTCGCGGCCCTGGGCCTGCCTGCCGACACCCCAGCCGACATCGAACACAGCCACCAGAAACTGGCCCTGACCGCAGCCCGCCTGCCGCCGCTGCTGACCGCGGCGCTCGAAGAGGCGATCACCTTGCCGGTGCACGGCCCCTACGAGCTCATCCTCGAAAGCGGCACGATCCGCACCGGCGTGGCCGAGAACGGCGTCCTGCCCGGCATCGGCGTGGTCGGCTACCACACGCTCGAGATCGCCGGCCAGACCACCGTCGTCGCCGTGGCCCCGCCCCGCGCCTACACGGTCGCCGATGCCGCGCCCGGCACGCGCCCCTGGGCGCTGGCAGTGCAGCTGTATGCCCTGCGCCGCCCCGGCGACGGCGGCCTCGGGGACTTCCGCGCCCTTGAAGACCTCGTCGGCCCCGCTGCCCGCCTCGGCGCGGCCGGCATCGCCATCAGCCCCGTGCACGCCCAGTTCTCCGCCGACCCGGACCGCTTCAGCCCCTACTCCCCATCCAGCCGCATCCAGCTCAACGTGCTCCACGCGGGCATCGACCTGCCGGACCACCCGGATGACGAGGCCGCCCCGCTGGTCGATTGGCCACAGGCCGGCCGCCTCCGCCTTTCTGCCCTGCGTGCCGCCTTCAAGGCCGCCACCCCCGAAACGCTGGCGGCGCTCGCCGATTTCCGCGCCATCGAAGGCAGCGCCCTCGAAACCCACGCGACCTTCGAGGCGCTGCACGCCAGCCAGTTCGGCCAGGACCATACGCTGTGGCACTGGCGCAACTGGCCCCAGGAGCTGCAGGACCCCGACAGCCCCGCCGTCCGCCGCTTCGCGTTCCTGAACGCCGAGGACGTGCGCCTGCACGCCTACATGCAGTGGATCGCCAACCAGGGCCTGCGCCGCGCGCAGGAGGCCGCCCGTGCGGCCGGCATGCCCATCGGCATCATCGCCGACCTCGCCGTCGGCGCCGACTCCGGCGGCAGCCATTGCTGGAGCCGCCAGGCCGAAACCCTGATCGGCATGACCGTCGGCGCGCCGCCCGACCTGCTGAGCACCCAGGGCCAAAGCTGGGGCCTGGCCGCCTTCTCCCCCAGTGGCCTGCGCGGGCACGGCTACCGCGCCTTCATCGAGATGCTGCGCCACGCCATGCGCCACGCGGGCGGCGTGCGCATCGACCACGCGCTCGGCCTGGGCCGCCTGTGGGTGGTGCCCGACGGCGCATCGGCCAGGGACGGCGCCTACCTCGCCTTCCCCCTCCAGGACATGCTCCGCCTGATCGCCCTCGAATCCACGCGCCACCGCACCATCGTGCTCGGCGAGGACCTGGGCACCATCCCCGACGGCTTCCAGGATCGCCTGGCCGGCGCCGGCGTGCTCGGCATGCGCGTGATGTGGTTCGAGAAGCGGCACGGCCTGTTCACCGACCCGGCTGCCTGGACCCCCTGCGCCGCCGCGCTGACCAGCACGCACGACCTGCCGACCGTCGCCGGATGGTGGGCGGGCCGGGACCTCGAATGGCGCACGAAGCTGAACCTCGCCGGCGGCCCTGAAAATCAGGCGCGGGAAGACGCCGAACGCCCGGCCGACCGCAACGCGCTCTGGGCCGCCTTCCAGTACAGCGGCGCGGCCACCGGCCCTGCCCCGCCGCCGGATGCCGGCGCAGAGGTCGCCGACGCTGCCGCCCGCCACATGGGCCGCGCCGCCTGCGACCTGGTGCTGCTGCCCATCGAGGACGCGCTCGCCTTGACCGAACAGCCCAACCTGCCCGGCACCATGGACGACGCCCACCCCAACTGGCGCCGCCGCCTGCCCGGCCCCGCCGCCAAACTGCTGGACGATCCGCGCGTTGCAGCCCGGCTGGCCGGACTGAACCGGGCCCGCACGACCGGGTGAACCACACGCATGCAACCAGCGGCACGACTGTCGGCAACCGCCCGCCTGCAGTTCCACCGGGGCTTCACCCTCGATGACGCCACCGCCCTGGTTCCGTACTTCGCGGACCTGGGCATCAGCCACATCTACGCCTCGCCGCTGTTGAAGGCGCGCGCCGGGTCCACGCACGGCTACGACATCGTCGATCACAACTGCCTGAACCCGGAGCTGGGCGGCGAGGACGCGCTGCACCGCCTGGTCGCCGCCCTGCGCGCCCGGCAGATGGGCCTGATCCTCGACATCGTGCCCAACCACATGGGCGTCGGCGGCGCCGACAACGCCTGGTGGCTCGATGTGCTCGAATGGGGCCGCGCCAGCCGCTACGCCGAATACTTCGACATCGACTGGGATCCGCCCGACACGGCGCTGCGCGGCCGCCTGCTCGCCCCCTTCCTGGGTAGCCCCTACGGCGACTGCCTCGCCCAGGGCGAGCTGATCCTTCACTTCGACGCCGTCGACGGCCGCCTGTTCGCGGGCTACCACGGCCACCGTTTCCCCCTGAACCCCCGCGACTACGCCTCCGTCCTGCTGACCGACGGCGGCGTGCTGGAGGCGCCGGCCCGCCTGTTC
>JAYUCA010000097.1:0-7039 GCA_043740535.1 Rhodospirillales bacterium
ACCGTGCCGGCAAGGTCGCTGCTGCCCACGCGGCCGGTGAAGTTCTGGAATTGCACGACGCCCGCGGCATAATCCAGCTTCCCGGATACCCGGTAGGCCGGGGTCTTCGGGATGGCGATGCCGGTCAGCGGCAGCAGCAGCGACATGTCGGGGCCAGCCAGGTCCAGCCGCAGGTCGGCCCCGGCGAAGGCCAGCGGGTTCTTGATCGTGCCGGCCAGCGCAACCCGGGTTGGGCCATTGGCGAGTTTCAGGTCGACAGGGTAGGGCTTCGCCGCGTCCCGCAGCGACAGCAGCGCGCCGCCGACGAACTGCGCCTGGATCGGCTGGTTCGCGTACTTGCCGTCCGCCTTAGCCGCGATCTGTCCGCTGCCGTCTGCGCTGTCGCGGGTTTCCAGCGCCACATTGAAGTCTGCGCGCAGCTTCTGATCGACCACGTGCACGTGGCCGTCGGCGATCCGGAGCGTGCCGAGCTTCGGGTCAGGCCCGGTGCTGGGGCCGCCGGACGGGAAATTCCAGTTGGCGCGGCCGTCGGCGAGTTGCTGGGCCTCGACCTTGGGGGATTTCAGGTCGATCACCGGCAGCACGATCGAGCGGTCATGGATGTAGTCGATCAGGCTGAAATCGACGCCGACACGCTCGATGGTGGCCATGTTGCCGCCGCCGGGCCAGTCCGGGGGGTTGGCGATGGTGACGTCATCCAGCTCGATACGGGTGGTTTCGCCCAGGTGGACATGGAGGTGGGCAGCGGTGACGGGGCGGCCGAGGGCGGCCGATGCCCTCGAGTTCACAAGCGGGATCAGCCAATCCCACTGGAACAGCGACGCCGCGATGACGAGCACCGCGATGATGGCCCCGGATGCAGTCAACCAGCGGTGTCGTAGGATAAAGTGCATGGCGTCCTAACGGAGGGTGGCCCAAACGGTTTCGTGCAGCGGCTTGCCCGAACGGGCGCGGGCCGCCACACTTCCGTTCTACCAGAGGGCCATGGGATGATCTACGAGATGCGCGTCTACCGCTGCGTGCCCGGCAAGCTGCCGGACCTGCTGAAACGGTTCGAAACCACGACGTTGGCGATCTGGGCGCGGCACGGCATCCGTCAGGCCGGGTTCTGGACCACCGTCGTGGGCGAGTCCAACCAGGACCTGACCTATCTGCTGGCCTGGGAAAGCCTGGCCGAACGGGAGACGAAATGGGCGGCATTCCAGTCCGATCCCGAATGGATCGAAAAGCGGGCGGCGACCGAGGCGAACGGCGCGATCGTCGGGAATATCGTGAACGCATTCTTGCAGCCGACGGCATTCTCGAGCGTCAAATAGCGGTCACCCGCCGCGCGCAGGCTCAACCCGGATAGCGCCACGGGGCTGAGCCGTGAGCTGTCTTGGTCGAGGGCGAGCGGGCCGGTTGAGCGTGCGGCACCGCATCGCGGCCGCGTGCCGGCAGCGTGCGGGCCGCAGCGGGAGCGTATCGGTCTGACGTCGGCCGTTCCAACAGGGAGCGGTCCGGCGCCCGCCGGACCACGGCGCGATCTGCGGACGGCCGTTCCAACGGGGTGCGGAAGCCACGCGGCCGGTCTGCCGGACGCTGCACCGGAACCGGCGGCGGCAACGTGGCCGCATGCGCCACGCTGACGAAACCGGGCAGGCGGGACGGTGGATCGCGCCGGGCCATCAGGGGCGCCACGCCCATCCGCTCGAAGCCCATGTCGAGCAGGCCGGCCATGTGGGCATCCCGTTCTGTCCCGCTGCTGGCGCCCAGCACGACGCCGATCAGCCGCGTGTCCGTCCTGGCGGCGGACGTGACGACGTTGAAACCGGATGCATCGATGTAGCCGGTCTTCAGTCCGTCCGCGCCTGGGTAGCTCTGCAGCAGGCGCTGGTGGCTGTAGATGGTGCGGCCCTGGAACACGAAGGACGCCGTGCTGAAGTAATGGTAGAAACCGGGGAAATCCTGGATCAGGTGGCGCGCCAGGATCGCCATGTCATGCGCCGTCGTCACCTGCTCCCAGTCCGGCAGGCCGGATGCGTTGCGGAAGGTGCTCCGCGTCATGCCGAGGGCGCGGGCGCGCAGCGTCATCATCTGTGCGAAACGGTCTTCGTCGCCGCCCAGCATCTCGCCCAGGGCGCAGGCGGCGTCGTTGGCGGATTTCGTCACCAGGCCCAGCACGGCCTGCTCGACAGTGATCAGGCTGCCGGGGAGCAGGCCAAGCTTGGTCGGCGACATGGCGGCGGCGTTCGCGCTGACCGGAACATATTGATTGAGCCCGACGCGGCGATCGCGGACGGCCTCGAACAACATATAGAGCGTCATCATTTTTGTCAGGCTCGCCGGAAACCGCAGGTCGTCCGGGTTCGCTGCCGACAGGATGGCGCCGCTGGCCGCGTCGATGACGATCGAGCTGTACCGGCTGGAGCCGATTTGCGCCTGCGCGGGCAAAGCCGCGAGTGCGACGAGCACCGCGCCGAGGACGCCGCAGAGCCGTGGGATCAAGCGGCCTTGGAGGAGGTTCGACAGCATCGGATCGTCATCAGCCCCTGGTGTTGTGCCGCCCGAACTCGCAACCTGGACACCATAGGTTGGCGGCGGCTTGCATGTCCAGCACGGCGACCGTGCTAATTTGTTGCAGGGACAGTGGATTAGCGCACGGAACTCAAATGTTTGCGAGCTTCGTTGAAGGCACGTTAAGCCGTGTGTCACACGCAGGGCTATGTTGCACCGCACAAAAACCGTTGACTTCAATCCGGTTGAGGCTCAGTAGGGCGTTGTTGCAGTGCAGCAAGACAGGGAGCTGAGCCTGGGTGCTGCTCTCGAGATGCCCCTACCCCAACGACCGGGCGAATGCCCCGGCCATCAAGGAATGCACACCATGAAGACCCCCGAAGAATTCCTTTCCTTCAATCAGGCGAATGTCGAGGCTTTCGTGAAGTCCAGCCAGATCGTGGCGACGGGCCTGCAGGACCTGACGAAGCTGTTCGCCGCCTCGGCGCAGGCGACGATGGACGAGACCGTGTCGACCTTCCGCGCGATGTCGTCGGTGAAGTCGGTCAAGGAAGCGTTCGACCTGCAGGCGTCGCTCGCCCGCTCCACGATGGAGAAGGCTGTCGCCCAGACCGGTCACGTTGCCGAGACGTCGTTCAAGCTGGCCGAGCAGGCCATCGCACCGATCGCCAGCCGCATGACCGTGGCTGTCGAAAGCTTCAAGGCGGTCTAAACCCGTCCGGCCTGGCTTGCATATCGGAAGGCCCGGGGCAGTGCTCCGGGCCTTTTGCGTTCCGGGTGATGCTGCACACCCGGCCATCTGGCCGGGGTGTGCCGGACTGGCCCGCAGTCGCATTTCCCGGAGCGGCAGCGCTTTAATTTGTTCTACGCTCCGCCTGTGCCACGATGGCGCCGGGGAGGCATGGCGACTGTGCACGGGGCATTGCATGGGCTGCGGCTTCGGGACCAGGATATGAGGGCGATGAGCATCACGGCGATGAGCGACAACGACAAGCGAGGCAATCCGGAGGGGCCGAACACCGGGGTGGTCGTCAAGACCAGGCCGAAGACGCGCAAGCCCGCCATGTACAAGGTGTTGATGCTGAACGACGACTACACCCCCATGGAGTTCGTCGTGCATGTGCTGGAACGCTTTTTCCAGAAATCCCGTGAGGAAGCGACTCGGATCATGCTGCATGTTCACCGCCGCGGCGTGGGCGTGTGCGGCGCGTTCACCTACGAGGTCGCGGAAACCAAGGTCACCCAGGTGATGGACCTGGCGCGGCAGAATCAGCATCCTTTGCAATGCACCATCGAAAAAGAATAGACCCACTTACGAAATGAACAGGCCAAACGTCCGGGACTGAAATTTTTTCCTCTACCCCCAGATGGATGAAACGTGCCAGGCCGCCTGGAACTCAATGGGATGCCTGGCGATCCCTTGTTGGCCCCGCCAGGGGTTGAATGTCCCGGCGCACCCGTGTGAAGTGCCGAATCGCAGCGCGAAGGAGCGTCATCTCATGCTTTCCCGCAACCTCGAACAGACGCTGCACCGCGCCCTATCGCTCGCCAGCGAGCGCCGGCACGAGTATGCGACGCTGGAGCACCTGTTGCTGGGCCTGGCCGACGACAGCGACGCGGCCACCGTGCTGCGGGCCTGCGGCGTCGACCTGGACAAGCTGCGGCAGGATCTCAGCGAGTTCCTCGACAAGGACCTCAGCGGCCTGGCGACCGATCGCGCCGGCGACCCGAAGCCGACCGCAGGTTTCCAGCGCGTCGTGCAGCGCGCCGCGATCCATGTCCAAAGCTCGGGCCGGGACGAGGTGACCGGCGCCAACGTATTGGTGGCGCTGTTCAGCGAACGCGAGAGCCATGCGGTGTATTTCCTGCAGCTGCAGGACATGACGCGGCTCGATGCCGTGAACTTCATCAGCCACGGCATCGCCAAGGCGCCCGGCCGCGCGGCCCAGCGCCCCGTGACGGGCAGCAAGGAGGAAACCCCGCCCGAGAACGAACGCGAGGAGAAGCCCGGCCGCCGCCAGCAGGACGCGCTGACCAACTACTGCGTCAACCTGAACAAGAAGGCGCAGGCCGGCAAGATCGACCCGCTGATCGGCCGTGACTCCGAGATCGAGCGCACGATCCAGATCCTGTGCCGCCGCACGAAGAACAACCCGCTGTACGTCGGTGACCCCGGCGTCGGCAAGACGGCGATCGCCGAGGGTCTGGCCAAGCGCATCGTCGAGGGCGACGTGCCGGAGGTGCTGGCCAAAAGCACCATCTTCGCGCTGGACATGGGCGCGCTGCTGGCCGGCACCCGCTACCGCGGCGACTTCGAGGAGCGGCTGAAGGCCGTCGTCACCGAGCTGGAGGCGCACCCCGGCAGCATCCTGTTCATCGACGAGATCCACACCGTAATCGGCGCCGGCGCCACCAGCGGCGGCGCGATGGACGCGTCCAACCTGCTGAAGCCAGCCCTGGCGGCGGGAAACCTGCGGTGCGTCGGCAGCACCACCTATAAAGAGTATCGCAACTACTTCGAGAAGGACCGCGCGCTGGTGCGCCGGTTCCAGAAGATCGACGTTAACGAGCCGTCGATCGAGGACGCGATCAAGATCCTGCGCGGCCTGAAGACCAACTACGAGAAGCACCACAAGGTCCGCTACACCGAGGAGGCGATCCGCGGCGCTGTCGAGCTGTCGGCCAAGTACATCAACGACCGCAAGCTGCCGGACAAGGCGATCGATGTGATCGATGAAGTCGGCGCGTCACGCATGCTGCAGCCCGAGGGCAAGCGCCGCAAGACCGTGACCTTGCGCGACGTGGAGGAGATCGTCGCCAAGATCGCCCGCATCCCTCCGAAGTCGGTCAGCGCCGACGACAAGGAGACGCTGCGCAATCTCGAGCGTGACCTGAAGTCGATGGTGTTCGGCCAGGACAAGGCGATCGAGGCGCTGTCGGCGGCGATCAAGCTGTCGCGCGCCGGACTGCGGGAGCCGGAGAAGCCGATCGGCAACTATTTGTTCAGCGGCCCGACCGGCGTCGGCAAGACCGAGGTGGCGCGCCAGTTGGCCGCCACGCTGGGGATCGAGCTGACGCGGTTCGACATGAGCGAGTATATGGAGCGGCACAGCGTCAGCCGGCTGATCGGCGCGCCGCCGGGCTATGTGGGGTTCGACCAGGGCGGCCTGCTGACCGATGCGATCGACCAGCATCCGCATTGCGTGCTGCTGCTGGACGAGATCGAGAAGGCCCATCCGGACCTGTTCAACATCCTGCTGCAGGTGATGGACCACGGCAAGCTGACCGACCACAACGGCAAGGTCGTCGATTTCCGCAACGTGATCCTGATCATGACCACCAACGCCGGCGCGTCGGACATGGCGAAGGAAGCGATCGGGTTCGGCCGGATCGAGCGCGAGGGCGAGGACACCGAGGCGGTCAAGAAGCTGTTCACGCCGGAGTTCCGCAACCGCCTGGACGCGACGATCGCGTTTGCCGGGCTGACGCCCGAGATCGTCGGCCGCGTGGTCGAGAAGTTCGTCATGCAGCTGGAAGCGCAGCTGGCCGACCGCAACGTGACGATCGAGCTGTCGTCCGCAGCCAAGGAGTGGCTGGCCGAGCGTGGCTACGACCGGCTGTATGGCGCGCGTCCGCTGGGCCGGGTCATCCAGGAATACATCAAGAAGCCGCTGGCCGAAGAGCTGCTGTTCGGCAAGCTGGTCAAGGGCGGCGCGGTGAAGGTGGCGCTGAGGGACGACAAGCTGGAGTTCGAATACACCGAGGCGTCGGCGCCCGTACCGGCGAAGGCCGAGGGCGACGGAGAAGAGGGCGCCCCGGAGCGGGAACCGGAGACGGCGGAATGAAGGCCGTCTGGAACGGCCAGGTTCTGGCCGAAAGCGACGACATCGTGACGGTGGAGGGCAACGCGTATTTCCCGGCGTCAGCCCTCGACCGGGCGTTCGTGGCCGAGAGCGCGCATACCAGCGTGTGCGGCTGGAAGGGCACGGCGAAATACTATTCGCTGAAGGTTGGTGGGCAGGAGAACCGGGACGCCGTGTGGTATTACCCGGCGCCGAAAGAGGGTGCTGCGCAGGTGAAGGACCGGGTGGCGTTCTGGAAAGGCGTCGCGGTTTCGTAGCCTTTTATACCAGCGGCACGATGCTCTGCCTCACAGCAGAGGAAGGCACGATTCGTCATCGCGAGCTCTTGCGGCGCGATCCAGGGCCACGGACCCGCGCCCGGCCAGTCTGGATTGCTTCGCAAGTGCTTGCAATGACGAGGGGAAGAACCGGTCATCTATTTGCGCTGCCGGCATAATGCCAGTAGCCCCGGTGCGCCAAGGCCCACGGCCGGTTGCGGCGGCGCTGCGTGAACCCCCTTGCGCATTCGCGGGCATGACGGTCTTGCCCCGTAGGATATGTCAGAGCACCGCGCCGATGGTATTATACCAACGACAATAAGCAATGACTCGTCATCGCGAGCCCTTGCGAAGCGATCCAGGACCGATAGATCAGGTCTGGCCGCCCTGGACTGCTTCGCAAGAGCTCGCAGTGACGATGCG
>JAYUCA010000098.1:0-8747 GCA_043740535.1 Rhodospirillales bacterium
GCGCTTGCGCGTAGCCGTAGAGCACGCCCTTCGATGGTCCGGAGGTCCCCGACGTGTAGAACACCGCCATCGGGTCGAAATACTCGACGGCCGGGGGCATCGCCGATCCGTCCGCACTCGGCAGGTCCGCCGCCGAAAGATAGGTCCAGCCCGCGTCTGCGATCTGGCCCGGCGAGGCGTTCGGATAGACGGCGATAGTGGCCAGGCCGGGCAGTGCGCCATCGAGCGCCGACCAGACCGGCAAATGCCGCTCCCAGACGATCGCGAACGCGGCCCCGGAGTCGTTGACCTGGTGGCGCAGCATGCTGCCCATGTAGGCCTCGTTCACCGGGACCATCAGCGCGCCGAGCTTGCACAGCCCCAGCCAGATCATGACGTGATCGATCCCGCTCGGGATCATCAGCAGCACGCGGTCGCCCTTGCCGATGCCGTGCGCCGCCAGCCCGCGGGCCCAGCGGTTGGCCGCGTCTTCCACATCGGCGTACGACAGGACGCGCTCGCGCATGACCAGGCAGGGCTTGCCCGGCGTGCGCCGGGCGTGCTCCTCCAGCAGGTAGTGGAAGACGAGCGCCCGGCTTTTGCCCAGCGGCGCCATCTATTTCAGGAACTGCATGAACTCGATGACGATGCCGTCGGGATCTTCGCAGCAGAAGCAGAGTTGCCGCGTGCCGCCCATGTCGATCAGGACCGGCTCGCTGTAGACGACGCGCTCATCGGAAATCAGCCGGCGGTGCAGCGCTGCGCAGTCCTTGACCTTCAGGCACAGTCGGCCGAACCCGATCTGCGCCAGGTTGCCGCGCGCGCGGACGGCGCTGGGCGGCCTGATCCACTCGATCAGGTCGAGGCGGGTCGTGCGCGGGCCGTCGGTCAGGGCGAGCAGCAGGGCGCGGGCGTCGCAATCGGCCGGCAGGTTCAGCATCGGCGCCAGGCCGATCTCGGCGAAGGTGCGGTTGGACCCGGCGGCGGCCGGCTGGCTGAAATCGTTCACCACCTTGAACCCGATCGACTCATAGAACACGCGGGAGCGGTCGAGGTCGGAACAGTTGAAATTGACATGGAAGAGCTGGAGCGCGTTCGGCGCTTCGGTCGCTGGCGCGGTGTTCGTGTTCATGGCGGTCATCCCGGTCCAAGAATGGTCATTGCGACGGGCCTGGCTTGATCCCCTAGGGCACGGCCTGGAAGCGGCCATCCTTGACCACGACGGGAGCAAGGGCGGTGGTTCCCTGGTGCTGCGTGGGTGAAAAGCTCCGCGGCAGGCCGACGGCGGCCGCATAGGTGAAGGTTGCGTCCTTGCCGCCGACGAAGTCCCGGATCGTGTCGAGCTGGGTCGCAATGGTCTCGGACGTGACGTTCGGCCCGCAGCGGCGCAACGCCTCGGCGATCACATAGGCGTCGGCGTAGGCGCGCAGCGAATACTGGTTTGGGAACCCGGTGGGTGCGTTGGGGAACGCCTTGGCGAACCGGCCCTGCCACTCGGCCATCGGCCCGGTGGGGTCGCCGATGAATTGCGACCCGCCGACCCACATGGCGTAGACGCCCTCCGCCGCGGGGCCCGCGAGGTCGATGACGGTCTGGTCGGCAACGCCGGTATCGCCCACGATCTTCGCCGTGATCCCGGCCCGCCGCATCTGGCCGACAAGGCGGCCGCCGTCGACCGGCAGCCCCCACAGCACGATCACGTCCGGACGGGCCGACTTCAAGGCGTTGATCTGCCCGGTGAAATCGGTGTCGCCCGAATGGAACGACTGCTCGGCCGCGACGGCGACGCCAGCATCCTGCAGTGCCTTCCTCACCATCGGGCCTGCGATCTTGCAGTTGGCCTGGTCGCACGACAGGATCGCGACCGCGCTGCCCTTCAGCGTGTGCGCGACGAAGTCTGCGACGCCCGCGACCACGGCCGCAACCGGCGCCGAAGCCCCGCTGAACACGAAACGGCTGAACGGCTCGAGCACGCGCGGATCCGATGCGAACCCGACATAGTAGGGCGTGGGACCGGCCTTGAGCCGCGGCAGCACCGCCACCGTCGGGCTGCTCGAACTGCCGCCCCACACGAGCGCCACGTTGCTGCCGACGGTCAGCCGCTGGATCGCAGTGACCGCGCCGTCGGGGGTCGATTTGTCGTCCACCAGGATCAGCTTCATCTCGCGGCCGTTGACGCCGCCATGCGCGTTGATCTCGGATAAAGCGAGCTGTGCCCCGTATTGGAAGCCCTGTCCCAATTCGCTCGACGGCCCGGTCAGCGGGTAGTGCACGCCTATGGTGATCGGTTGCGCCTCGGCAAGCCACGGCAGCAGCGCCAACACTGCCGCAAGAACTGCTGCAAGCAGCATCGATCTGCGCCGGATCGCGTCCACGACTGTTACGTGCCGCATCATTCCCCCCTTGGCGTCCGGCGTGCTCGCCTCGCGCGGCCTTCTGGCATGGAACCATCCGGCCGATAGCGCTTGCGAACTCATCCGATCCGTTGCTTACTGATGAGTATGACGGGCGCCGGGGCGGACGGCAAGAAGACTTGCTGGCCGGTCCTGACAGGGGCGGCATATCCCGCGCGCGCATGACAGTAACGATAGACGGCCGCCAACGAAGCGGCCGCGCGGGGGAGGAAGCGGCGTGCTGGACAACCTTATCGGCGGGGCCGCCATCGGAAGCATCTACGCGCTGATCGCGATCGGCGTCGTGCTCGTGTTCCGGACCACCGGGGTCGTCAACTTCGCACAGGGCGAGCTGGTCACGGTCGGCGCCTATGCCTACGTGTTCGCGTCAGGCGTATCGGCGTCGCCGCTCGTCACCATGGGCGCCGCCATCCTGTCGGGCCTCGTGACAGGCGTCGTGTTCTACGTCGTCGTCCACGTCCTGCTGCGGGGGCGGCCGGCGCTCAGCCTCGTGGTCGGCACGCTGGCGCTGCTGACCCTCATCCAGGCGACCGCGCGGCTGTACGCGACCGACCGGCCGTACCGCGCCAGCACCTGGCTGTTCGGCGACCGGGTCGTCATGGTCGGCGGGACCGTGCTGCCGGTGAACTCGCTCGTGGTCATCGGCGTGACGGCGCTGGCCGCGATCGGCCTGCTGGTCTGGTTCCGGCAGACCACCATCGGCAAGGCCATGCAGGCCGTGGCCGAGGACCCGCTGCGCTCCGCCATGGCCGGCATCCCGGTGCAGGGCATCCTGCTGCTGAGCTGGGTCGGGGCCGGGGTTCTGGCCGCGGTCGCGGGCGTGCTGATCAGCCCGGTCACCGGCGTGTTCCCGACCATGGGAGGCAGTCTGCTGTTGGCCGCGGTCGTGGGCGCCGTCGTCGGCGGCTTCGACAGCATCGCCGGCGCGCTGATCGGCGGGCTGCTGATCGGCCTGCTGCAGACCTTCGCCGTGGCGTTCGTCGGCGGATCGTATCGCGACATCGTCGTGTTCGGCTTGCTGATGCTCGTGCTGCTGGTCCGTCCGTCCGGGCTGTTCGGCTCGCCTGAACTGCGGCGCGTCTGATGCCGGTGCTGCTCAAGCTTGTGGCCTTCGCCGCCCTGGCCGCCGTTTGCAGCGCGGTCGTCGATCCCTATTTGCGCTTCCTGCTGGCCCAGCTCGGCATTCTTGTCATCGCCGTCACCAGCCTCAACCTGCTCGGCAACGTGGCCGGTATGCTCTCGCTGGCGACGGCCGCGTTCATGGGGGTGGGCGGCTACGGCGCGCTCGGTTTCCTGACGATGGCCGGAGTCCCGCTCGCCGCGGCGATCCCGCTCACGGTCGCCTTGGGATGGCTGGCCGGCTGGATGATGGGGCTGATCGCCGTGCGGCTGAGCGGCATCAGCCTGGCGATCGCGACCTTCGGGTTCGTGCAGATCTTCCAGGTTCTGGTCAAACAGGATTGGGAGTTCATCGGGACCGGCTACGGGCTGATCGCGCCTCCGCTCGAGTTCCCCGGGCTTGGGCCGATCACCAACGGCGAGGTCTCGGTGTTCTGCATCGCCACAGCCGTCATCGTGGTCCAGCTCGCCCGCGAACTGACCCGGTCGCGGATCGGCCGGGCCTGGTTCGCAGTCAAGGACCATCCGGTCGCCGCCGAGATGCTGGGCGTCAACCTGGTCCGGATGCGGGCAATCGCCTTCGCCACCACCGGCGCGGTCGCAACCCTGGCCGGGTGCCTGCAGGCGCTGCTGCTCGGCATCACCAATCCCGGCCTGTACACGATCGACAGCTCGATCGGCCATCTCGCGATGATGGTGGTGGGCGGCTCGTCCGGCAGCGCCGCCGGCGCGGTGCTTGGCCCGGCGCTGCTCTATCTGGTCCCGGAATATCTGGAGTTGGGCGCGTATCGGGAAATCCTGTACGGCGTCGCCCTGCTTGCCGTGCTGATCCTGGCGCCGCAGGGGCTTGCAGGCGCGTGGGGGTTTCTGCTGCGATCCGGCCGGCGCGCGCGCGGGCTGCGGTAGGGGCGCGGTACAATGGCCCTTCTGACGGTGGACGACGTCTCGTTGAACTTCGGCGGCGTGAAGGCGCTGGAGGGCTTCTCCCTGCGCGTCGAACCCGGCACGCTGCACGGGCTGATCGGCCCCAACGGCGCGGGCAAGACCAGCGTCATGAACGTCATCTCCGGCCTGTACCGGCCATCCTCCGGCGCCATGACGTTCAACGGATCGCCGTTCCGCCCGCAGCCGCACGAACTGGTGGCGGCAGGGCTTGCGCGCACGTTCCAGGCGGCTGCGACCATCGACAGCCTGTCGGCGTTCGAGAACGTCCTGGTGGGCGGTTATGCGCGCACCCGCGCCGGCGTCATCGGTTCCGCGCTGAAGCTGCCCGGCGCCGTGCGCGAAGAACGCGACCTGCGCGATGCGGCCGCGGCGGCTTTGGCGACGGTCGGGTTCACCGGGCCGAAGGACGCGCCGATGGCCGAGCTATCGACCTGGCAGCGCCGTCAGTTGGAGATCGCCCGCGCGCTGCTGTGCCGGCCTCGGCTGCTGCTGCTGGACGAACCGGCCGCCGGGCTGACGGGCGCGGAGACCGAGGCGCTGAAAGCGTTGCTGCGGCATCTGTGCCGCCCCGGTGCGGACGGGACCGCCATCCTGCTGGTCGAGCACAACGTGCCGCTGGTGTTCGAGCTGTGCGGCACGATCACGGCGATGGCGGAGGGCAGGGTGCTAGTGCACGGGTCGCGCGCCGAGGTGCGCACCCATCCCGAGGTCATCCAATCCTACCTGGGCACGGGGGTGGAGCTGAACCGGGCGGGGGCGCCGCTGCGGCCGATGGCCGACCGCCCCGTCGTGCTCGCGCTGCAGGGCGTCGATGCGGGGTATGGTCCGAACACGGTGCTGCACGGCATCAGCCTGGAGGTCCGGGCCGGGGAGACGGTCGCGCTGTTCGGCCCCAACGGGGCGGGCAAGAGCACGCTGTTCAACACGATCATCGGCGAGCGCCGGGTCACCGCCGGGTCGATCACCTGGCACGGCCAGCGGATCGACGACCGCGCGATCCAGACGATCGTCCGCCAGGGCATCGGCATCGTGCCGCAGGGCCGCGCCGTGTTGGAGCGCCAGACGGTCGAGGACAACCTGCTGATCTCCACCACCGGACTGGGCCTGTCGGCGCGCGAGTTCCGCGACCGGCTCGAGGAGAGTTTCGAGCGCTTCCCCGCGCTGAAGCGGCGCCGCCGCTCCTTCGGCGCCAGCCTCAGCGGCGGCGAGCGGCAGATGCTCTCGATCGCCAAGGTGCTGGTGCGCCGCCCCAAGCTGCTGCTGCTGGACGAGCCCTCGATCGGCCTGGCGCCGACGATGGTGGAGGAACTGCAGCGCATCGTCACCCGGCTCAGCAGCGAAGGCCTGGCGGTGCTGATCGGCGAGCAGGCGGTCAACTGGGTGGTCCCGCTGGCCGATCGGGCCTACGCCCTATCGGCAGGCCGCATCGTGCGCACCGGCCCGGCGGCGGAACTGGCGGATGCCGGCGCGATCATGGAGCAGTATCTCGGCGCCCATGATCCGGCCCCGGCGCCCGCTTGAGCTTTTCCCTTCATCGTCACTGCGAGGAGCGTTTGCGACGAAGCAGTCCAGGGCTGCAAGACCGCGCGTGGGCCCTGGATTGCTTCGCCAAGCGGCTCGCAATGACGGTGTTCAGGGCGGTTGGAGTAAAGTGGGCTTTAGCCCACCGCCTGGACGCCGGTGACCACGTCCGTCGTGGTCCCCTGCGGGGTGATGCTGAGGAACGCCGCGGGCTCGCTGCCTTCGCCAGCATGGAAATGCGGCTCGCCCGCCGGAAAGAACACGAGATCGTCGGCGGTCACCACGCGCTCCTCAAGCCTGGTGCCGACGCGCGCCTTGCCCTGGGTGACCAGGATCACCTGGTCGCCGGTGTGCGTGTGCCAGGCATTGGCAGCGCCAGGGCCGAAGCGCAGCAGCGTGAAGCTGAGCTGCTGGCTGTCCGCCGCACTCAGAATGGATTGCCGCGTCACGCCGCCCGATGGGAACAGCGGCCCGTCGACGGCGCCGGGCGCCACATCGTCCATGTGCACGACCTTCATGGGATCAGGCCCCCATGCTGATCGGAAAGTCGCGCCAGTGCCGGGCCGGACGTGTCGGTTTCAGCCGGTACTTGTGCACCGCGTTCAGGCCGAGGATCTGCTTGCGCACCTCGGGCGAGACGCCGGCGAAGTTCATGGCTGCATTGTAGTCGCCGTCCCAATGCGGATAGTCGGTCGCGAATTCGACCGATTGCGGCCCGAGCATCTCGATCACCCGCGCCAGGTGCCGCTGGTCCTTCGGCTCCTCGACCGGCTGGCGAGTGAACGAGACGTGCTGGCGCAGGTATTCCGAGGGCAGCCGCTTCAGGCCGGGGACCTCGCGCCGCAGCTCTTTCCAGTGCCGGTCCATCCGCCAGATGAAGGGGAGCGCCCAGGCGTAGCCGCCTTCCACGAAGGTGAAGCGCAGGTCCTGGAACCGGTCGAACACGCCCTCGCACAGCATGCTGGCGAGATGGGCCGAGTAGACGAGCGGGAATTGGCCGTGGTTCTCGATGTAGTAGGTCGGCGGTCCATAAATGGTCTGCAGCGCGGGTCCCGGGCGCTGCAGCGTCACATGGGTGCAGACGACAAGGTTGTGCCGCTGGGCGGCCTCGAAGACGGGCCAGAACCGGGCTTCGCCGAACAGGCCGCCGACGAACGGATTGAGCATGATCTGCACGAAATGCGGGTGCGACGCCCAGCGCTCGATCTCGGCGACCGCCAGCAGGGGGTCCGACGACACGCGGATGGTGCCCTTGTAGCGACCATGGCCGTTATAGGCGCCCAGCCAGGTCTCGGCGAGCCAGGCGTTCATCGTCGCGGCCATGGCCGCCTCATGCTCGGGATTGGCCGAATTCTTTTCCATCATCGGAATGATGATGGCGACATCCACGCCGCTCTCGTCGAAGAGCTGCCGTCCGGTCACGTTGGGGTCCGAGCCGGGCGGCCCGAGCGGCGTGAACGCATCCAGCCGGCGCCCCTCGTTCGGCGAGGCGAAGATCACCGACGTGCCGAGCGTGTTCCCGGCGAACAGCAGCTCCCGATATCCCTTGCTGACCCAGGGCTCCGGCATGCTGTCGGGCAGTTCGAACCCGTGGCGCGGGTTGACGTGGATGTCGCAGTCCACGATCTGGACCGGGACATCGAGCGGTTCGAGTGCGAGTTCGGCAAGCATGCTGCTCATCGGGCGACCTCCGAGATCGGGTGGTGGCTGACCTGGCCGGCCGGCAGGCCGTACAGCGCCGCGGCGGTGCCGGACAAGATGCTCGACCGGGTCGACGGGGCGGCCTCGGCGAAGGCGGCGTTGGGATGCAGCATGTTCCAGCCCGGATAGTTGCTGCCGAACATCAGCATGTCCGATGCGCCCGAGATGTCGAGCCACTCCTGCATCTGGCCGGGGTCTTCGGGGCCTTCGAGGCTGTGGGCGACGAAGCGGACATGGTCGGCGATGTAGTCGGACGGCAGCCGCTTCATCCAGGGCATGTCGCCACGCATCGGCCGGTAGTCCTTGTCCAGCCGCCACATGAAGGGCGCGCACGTGTCCCACCCGCCGTCGGCGAACACCAGCTTCAGGGACGGGAGCCGGTCCAGCACGCCGGCCGCCATCATGTTGATGAGGTGGTTGAAGAACGTCGACGGCTGATAGACGGAATAGGCCAGGAAGTGGCGGAAGAAGCCGCCGGGCGTCGGCGCCGCCTCCACGCCGGTTTCGGCGTCGGTGTGGAACGCCACCGGCAGGCCGTGATGGGCGGCCGCTTCCCAGACCGGGAAGAACAGGCGGTCGCCATAGAGCTGGTTGGACTGCATCGGCACGGCAACCTGCACGAAATGCGGGTGCCCCGCCCATTTCTCGATCTCGGCGACGGCAGTCGACGGGTCAGCCGGGGAGACGCGGATGGATCCCTTGTAGCGGCCGTGCGGGTTGTGCCGGGTCAGCCACTTGTCGGCGAGCCACTGGTTGGTCGCCGCACAGATCGAGGCGCGCAGGTCGAGGTCGGGCAGCAGCCCGAGGGTCAGCGGCAACAGGATCGCGGCGTCGATGCCCATGTCGTCGAACAGGTGCCTGGACATCAGCTCGGGATCGGAGCCGGGCGGGCCGTGTTCGGGGAAGGAGTCCTTGAGGTAGTCGCCGACCGGGTTGGGATAATAGTAACGCTCCCCGAATGGCATCCGGCGGCCGCGCCACAGTTCCGGCAGATAGGGCTTCAACTCGCCCAATTCCGGCCGCGGATGCACGGCGGCATCGATGACGGACCCGGGCGGCCTTGGGCGG
>JAYUCA010000099.1:0-5246 GCA_043740535.1 Rhodospirillales bacterium
GCACCACCACCTTGAATCGACTCGCCCGTTACCGTGTCAATAGGCTTTCTCGCAGCCCCGCTGGGATATCAGCTAAAGGTGGGTTGAGCAGTTACGAACCTCGTTTCAGGTCCAAGCAACCTGAAACGATACTGCTCGGGCCCGAAGCTGCCGTGCTCCGTTCAGAAAAACCGGTTGGTCTTCGGGAACCCGTTGGGCGGCATCCGGCCGGCCTGGGCGCGGGCGCCCAGCCAGTCCTTGATCGCCGTCTCCCGCCGCGTGTTCTCGCCCAGCCGCCAGGTCAGCCCGTCCGCCATGGCGAACACCTTCGCGTCGGCCAGCCTGCCGTCCTTGTATTTCTGCAGCAGCACCCCGGCCCCGCGCTGCAGCTCCGGCACCTGGTCCAGCGGGAACACCAGCAGCCTGCGGTTCGTGCCGACGACCGCGACGTGGTCGCCCTCGGCGGGGACGCAGACGAGCACCTTCTCGCCGGGCTTCAGCGTCATGACGACCTTGCCGGTACGCTTCTCGGCCAGCAGCTCGCCGCTGCCCACGACGAAGCCGCGGCCGGCGTCGTTGGCGATCAGGTACTTGACGCCGTCGCGCCACACGAACAACGACACGACCTCCTCATCCTGGCCCAGATCCGCGACCAGGCGGATCGCCTGGCCGTCCCCCCTGCCCCGCGGCAGGTCGCCGGCGCGCAGCGTGTGGGCGCGGCCGCCGGTGGCGATCAGGCACAGCTTGTCGGTCGTCTGGCAGGGGGTCAGCAGCGCCAGCTCGTCGCCGTCCTTGAACTTCAGCTCCGCCCCGTCCGCCAGGTGGCCGCGCACCGCGCGGATCCAGCCCTTCGTCGACAGGATGACGGTGATCGGCTCCTTCTCGATCAGGCTGTCGGCGTTCACCTCGATGGCCGCCGGCACGTCGCCCAGCACGGTGCGGCGGGCGCCCAGCGCCCCGCTGCCGAATTTCGTCCGCGTCGCCTCCAGCTCCTGCCCGATCTTCGCCCACCGCATCGGCTCGCTGTTCAGCAGGGCGCCCAGCTCCTTGCCCTCGCGGCTCAGCGCCTTGTGCTCCTTCCGGATCTCCATCTCCTCCAACCGGCGCAGGCTGCGCAGGCGCATGTTCAGGATCGCCTCCGCCTGCGTGTCCGTCAGCGTGAAGCGCACGATCAGCGCGGGTTTCGGATGGTCCTCCTCGCGGATGATGCGGATCACCTCATCGAGGTTCAGGTAGACGGCGAGGTAGCCCTCCAGCACCTCCAGCCGCCGCAGGATCGCTGCCTCCCGGTGGCGCGACCGGCGCACCAGAACCTCGTGCCGATGCGCCAGCCAGGCCTGCAGCACGCCCTTCAGCCCCAGCACCATCGGCGTGCGGTCGGCGGTCAGCACGTTCATGTTCAACGGGAACCGCGTTTCGAGCTGGGTGGCGCGGAACATCGTCTCCATCAGCACCTCCGGCTCGACGGTGCGGGACTTCGGCTCCAGCACCAGGCGCACCAGCTCGGCGCTCTCGTCGCGCACGTCGCCCAAAAAGGGCAGCTTCTTCAGCTCCAGCAGCTCGGCGATCTGCTCGATCAGCTTGTTCTTCTGCACCTGATAGGGGATTTCGGTGACGACGATCTGCCACATGCCCAGGCGGCCGCGCTCCACCTCCCACTTGGCGCGAAGGCGGAAACCGCCGCGGCCGGTCTCGTAGCTTTGCAATATGGACGCGCGGTCCTCCACCAGCGTGCCGCCGGTGGGGAAGTCGGGGCCAGGCATCAGCGCGAGCAGGTCCGCGGTGGAGGCGCCGGGGTGCTGCACCAGATGCAGCGCCGCCGCACAGACCTCCCCGGCGTTGTGCGGCGGGATGCTGGTCGCCATGCCCACCGCGATCCCGGCGGCGCCATTGGCCAGCAGGTTCGGGAAGGCGCCGGGCAGCACGATCGGCTCGTTGTCCTCGCCGTCATAGGTGGCGCGGAAATCGACCGCGTCCTCGTCGATGCCCGACAGCAGCGCCTGCGCGACCTCGGTCAGCCGCGCCTCGGTGTAGCGCATGGCCGCCGCGTTATCGCCATCGATGTTGCCGAAATTGCCCTGGCCCTCGACCAGCGGATACCGGGCCGCGAAATCCTGCGCCAGCCGCACCAGCGCGTCGTAGATCGAGCTGTCGCCGTGCGGATGGAACTTGCCCATCACGTCGCCGACCACGCGGGCGCATTTCTTGAAGCCGCTGGTCGGGTCCAGCTTCAACTGGTGCATCGCATACACCAGCCGGCGATGCACCGGCTTCAGCCCGTCCCGCACGTCCGGCAGGCTGCGCGACATGATGGTACTGAGCGCGTAGGCGAGGTAGCGCTCGCCCAATGCGTCCTCCAGGCGGGTATCCTGGATGGTGCCGGCGTGATCGTCAGGCATGGGGCGATATTTGGAACATAACTAGAACTACGACTCCTCGGCGAGCGATGCAACGCGGTCATACAGCATGGTGCGCGCGGGCGGGAGCGGCCGGTGCGTATGGCCGAAGGCATCCCGCGCCAGGAAGTGCCCGGTCAGCCGCAGCCCGTCGCGCCAGGCCAGGGCGTCGCCTGTGGCCCCATCGACCAGGAACGGCGGCAGCGCCAGCAGCCGGTTCTCCCACACCCCCGCCGCCCCCGTCGACACGGCCCGGCCGCTGCGGGGCGACACGAAGCGCAGCCCCTCCGTCTCGCCGGTGATCGCGCAGGACCGCAGATCGAGCCCGTAGCCCAGCTCGGCCAGCACCGACGCCTCCCATCTCACGAGGGTTTCGACCGGCGCCGGGTCAGTGGCCAGGTCGGCGATCAGCCCAACGAGGCCGCCGAACACGATCGGATGCGCCTCCCGCTCCGGCAGCGCGCCCTGGGCCACGCTGCACGCGGCGGACAGCACCTGCAGCGCCAGCGCATCGTCCATCGCCAGCGCCGCCCCGGCATGCACCAGCTCGGCGGTCAGCGTGCCGAGCTGGTCGGACAGCCGGGCGATCCAGCGCGCCTGCACGAGGTTGCCGGGTTGCCACAACGAGGCATGGCGGCGCGACAGGCCGCCGCGAACAAGGCCGCGATGCGGGCCGTGCAGCTCGGTCATCACGGTGACGAGCGCGTCGGCGTCGTTGTAGGGGCGCGCATCGAGGACGACGGCAGGGCCTTCCCATTCCATCTGATCCTGTTGTCCTCCTGGCTGCTGCATGCACGGTTACGACTAGCACATCGCCGTGGCTGTTCAGCGCCCTGGCGACGCCATCCGCCGGGCTGCTTGACCGCAAGGTCCGGGCGGCGTGAGGTTCGGTGCGATCCCCCACGATACGGAGCTTGCCATGCCAAATCCCCCCTCCCCGTCCGCGCAACCTCTGCTGGGCCGCGTGGCCCTGGTGACGGGGGCGCAGCAGGGGATCGGGCGGGCCATCGCGCTGGCCTTCGCGGCAGCGGGGGCGGATGTGGCGATCAACTACCTGGACGACGCGGCCGGGGCCGAGACGGCGGCGGCGACGGTGCGGGAGATGGGGCGCCGCGCCATCGTGCTGCCGGGCGACGTGGCCGTGGTGGCGCAGGCGGCCGCCCTGGTGGACCGGACGGTGCAGGCGCTCGGCCGCATCGACATCCTGATCAACAACGCCGGCGTCTATCCGCGCGTCCCGATGCTGGAGATGACCGAGCGCGACTGGGACCACGTGCTGGACGTGAACCTGAAGGGCGGCTTCTTCTGCGCCCAGGCGGCGGCGCGCGCGATGGTCGCCGCCGGCACGAAGGGCGCCATCATCAGCCTGGGGTCGCGCGCGATGGGCGGCGCCGTGCGCGGGGTGCACTACAGCGCGAGCAAGGGCGGCCTTGCGTCGTTGACGAAGTCGATGGCGTTGGAGCTGGCGCCGCATGGCATCAGGGTCAACGCGATCGCGCCGGGCCTGACGGACACGGCGCAGCCCCGCTATGGCAACACGGAGGCCGAGCTGGCGGTCATGGCCGGGAACCTGCCGCTGGGCGTCATGGCGGCACCGTCGGACATCGCCGACGCCGCGGTGTTCCTGGCGTCGGACGCGTCGCGGATGATGACGGGGCAGCTGCTGCACATCAACGGCGGCAGCTACATGCCTTGAGACGGGGCTGCCGCGCCGCCGTTCCAGGCGGCGCGGCGGGTCAGCCCATGACCTCCAGAACCATCTCGCGGATTTCTTCGGCGGTCAGGTTCATCGGCAGACGCTCGAAAGCGTCGGGCTCGGGTTGGTGGACGTCGTTGAGGATAGGGCCGGCGCCGAGTTGGGCCGGGTAATCGAAGTCGAGGATCATATACTCACTTGGGTTTGAACGTCGTCGGCCAGGGCGATTGCCCGGGCTGGTCGCGATCCACAGCCAGGTAGGGAGACCCGGAGGGAGGACGGCATGGGGGCCGTCGCTGCTACGCAGACTATGATGAGATAGCGTGTTAATACTGACATTGCAATGCCTGATATCAAATGTTCAGTATGCACGACCCGCCGCCGCCATCGGGTGGACTACGAAGCCGTAGTCCACCCTACAGCTATAGAGGGGTCAGGACTTTGGGCTCTTGATATAACATCGTGGCTGGTCCTCGGGTCAGGCCCGAGGATGACCCCGCCACCCACGCGGCTCCGCCAGAACCGCCATTGGAAGCTTACGGCTGAAACGTCCAAATTCCACGCCGTTCAACCGCGTGGATCGCCGGATCAAGTCCGGCGATGACCTGGAACAACCCAATAGCGGGAACCGGACAGCCTTGCACGCGGCTTGGTGAGCTGACCCGGCGGAACCCTGCCCGCCTTCGCCGGACGGTAGCGCGCGCAACGCCGGCATGGACGACGCCGCCTGGTGAAGGCAGACTTGCTGCACTGCACACACACGGAGGGCTTCGGCCATGGCGGTCATTCCGGTCGATCCCTTCGACTGCATCGTCTTCGGCGCCACCGGCGACCTGACGCTTCGAAAGCTGCTGCCGGCGCTGTACTACCGCTATCGCGACGGCCAGATCCCGGAAAGCGCCCGCATCATCGGCGCAGCCCGCTCGGAGCTCGGCGACAAGGCGTTCCGCGACCGCGCCGCCGAGGCGCTCAAGGCCCATGTCGCCAAACCCGACCAGGACAAGGCGGTGATCACGCGGTTCCTGTCGCTGCTGCACTACGCCCAGGGCGACGCCACCAAGTCCGACGGCCTGGCCCGGCTCAAGGGCCTGCTCGCCGAGCAGCCAAGCCGCATCCGCGTGTTCTACATGGCGACCTCGCCCGACCTGTACGGACCCACCTGCGAGAACCTCCAG
>JAYUCA010000100.1:0-3031 GCA_043740535.1 Rhodospirillales bacterium
GTCATGACAGGGTGACCGGCCATCGCAGGCTGGGTGGCATCGGCGCGCACGTCAGCGTGCGACCCGTCGACAGGCCGGTCCAGCACCTGCGTCGCGGCATCGCGCATGGGACAAGCCTTGGGATCGAGATTCGTCATCGCATGACCTCGCTATCGATCCTGCGCAATCGGCGCGCCGGTTCCAAGCACCAAGAACAGATTTTCTTTCACGGGCAGTTTAGCACGGTTCAGGATAATAATATTCCAAAAATAGGGGTGAATGCAAACCGTGATTGCTATTTTGCGGCACAGCGGCAAACACCCTCGGCCTACGCCTGCGCCGGGGCTGCGGCAGGAACCGCGCCGCGGCCGGCCCCGGCGCGCCGCTTCGCGCACGCGCGGCATTCCTTCCCGGCCCGCCGTCATGGTATGCGACGGGCAAGGAAAGGGCCCCTGCCATGAACGAACAGACTCCCGCCGCCAGCCTCGCGCGTTTCTTCTCCGCACCGCTCGCCGAAACCGACCCGGAACTGGCCGACGCCATCGGCGCCGAGCTGCGCCGCCAGCAGGACGGCATCGAGCTGATCGCCAGCGAGAACGTCGTCTCCGCCGCCGTGCTCGAAGCCCAGGGCTCCGTGTTGACCAACAAATACGCCGAGGGCTACCCCGGCCGCCGCTACTACGGCGGCTGCTTCGAGGTCGACAAGGCCGAAACGCTGGCCATCGAGCGCGCGAAGACGCTGTTCGACTGCGCCTACGCCAACGTGCAGCCGCATTCCGGCGCGCAGGCGAACCAGGCGGTCTTCCTGGCCCTGGTCAAGCCCGGCGACACCATCCTGGGCATGAGCCTCGCCGCCGGCGGGCACCTGACCCACGGCGCCGCGCCCAACCTGTCCGGCAAGTGGTTCAACGCGATCCAGTACGGCGTCCGCCGGGATGACGGCCTGCTGGACTACGAGGAGCTGGAACACCTGGCCCGCACCGAGAAGCCGAAGCTGATCATCGCCGGCGGCTCGGCCTATCCCCGCACCATCGACTTCGCCCGCATCCGCCGCGTGGCGGACGAGGTCGGCGCGTTCTTCCTGGTGGACATGGCGCATTTCGCCGGGCTGGTGGCGGCCGGGGTGTTCCCGTCGCCGCTGCCGCACGCCCATGTGACCACCACCACCACCCACAAGACGCTGCGCGGCCCGCGCGGCGGCATGATCCTGTCCAACGACCTGGAGCTGGGCAAGAAGTTCAACTCCGCCGTGTTCCCCGGGCTGCAGGGCGGCCCGCTGATGCATGTCATCGCGGGCAAGGCTGCAGCCTTCGGCGAGGCGCTGCGGCCCGAGTTCCGGCTGTATCAGCGCGCCGTCATCGACAACGCCCGCATGCTGGCCGAAACCCTGATGGAACAGGGCTGCGACATCGTCACCGGCGGCACCGACAGCCATCTGTTGCTGGTCGATCTCCGCCCGAAGAACGTCACCGGCAAGGCCGCCGAAGCAAGCCTCGAACGGGCCCACATCACCGCCAACAAGAACGCCATCCCCTTCGACCCGGCAAAACCCGCGATCACCTCGGGCATCCGCCTCGGCAGTCCGGCCGCCACCAGCCGCGGCTTCGGGACCATCGAGTTCAAGGAGATCGGCCTGATGATCAACGAGGTGCTGGAAGGCCTGGCCCGCAGCAACACCGAGGGCAACGAGGCCGCGGAAGCTGCGGTCGCCACCCGCGTGCAGGCCCTGTGCGCCCGTTTCCCGATGTACCAGGGTGCGGCGTTAACCCGGTAGATGCACTGCCCCTTCTGCGGAAACGAGGATACGCAGGTCAAGGACAGCCGGCCCAGCGATGACGGCGCCTCTATCCGGCGGCGCCGCCAGTGCACCGGCTGCAACCAGCGCTTCACCACCATCGAGCGCGTCCAGCTGCGGGAGCTGACGGTGCTGAAGGCCGACGGCCGCCGCGTGCCGTTCGACCGCGACAAGCTGGCGCGCTCCATCCGCATCTCGCTCCGCAAACGCCCCGTGCAAGAAGAGCAGGTGGAGCGCATCGTGAACGGCATCGTCCGCCAGTTGGAGGCCTCCGGCGAGAACGACATCCCCAGCAAGCACCTGGGCGAGGCCGTCATGGAGGTGTTGCGCGACGTCGATGCCGTCGCCTACGTGCGCTTCGCCAGCGTCTACCGGGACTTCCGCGAGGCGCGGGACTTCGAGACCTTCCTGGGCTCGCTGGAGCAGTCCGAGGAGTGACGCCGCCCGACGACATCGCGCACATGCGCGCGGCGCTGGCGGTGGCCCGGCGCGGCCTGGGCAGCACCTGGCCGAACCCCAGCGTCGGCTGCGTGATCGTCGGTGGCGGCCGGGTCGTGGCGCGGGCCGGCACCGCCCCGGGGGGCCGCCCGCATGCCGAGACGCAAGCGCTGGCGCAGGCCGGCGCCGCGGCCCGCGGCGCCACCGCCTACGTCACGCTGGAGCCGTGCAGCCAACACGGCCAGACCCCCGCCCTGCGCCGACGCGCTGATCGAGGCCGGGGTCGCCCGCGTAGTGGTGGCCTGCAACGACCCGGACCCAAGGGTCGGCGGAGCCGGGCTGGCGCGGCTGCGGGCGGCCGGCGTCGCGGTGACCGAGGGCGTGCTGGCCGCCGAGGCGGCGGCGTTGCAGCGCGGCTTCCTGACCCGCGTGCGGCTCGGCCGTCCGATGGTCACGCTGAAGCTGGCCACCACGCTCGACGGCAGGCTGGCGACGGGCAGGGGCGAAAGCCAGTGGATCACCGGCGCCGCCGCGCGCCGGGCCGGGCATGCGCTACGGGGGCGGCATGACGCGGTGCTGGTCGGCGTCGGCACCGTGCAGGCCGACAACCCGGCGCTGACCTGCCGCATCCCCGGGTTCCGCCGCGGGCCAGAGCTTCGGGTCGTGCTGGACAGCCGCCTCCGCACCGGGCTGCTGTCGAACCTGGTCAACACGGCCAGGGCGACGCCGACCTGGATCGTGCACCGCCCGGATGCCGACCCCGCGCGCCAGGCCGCGATGACCCAGGCCGGGGTGCGGCTGCTTCCGGCGCCGGGCGCG
>JAYUCA010000101.1:0-1657 GCA_043740535.1 Rhodospirillales bacterium
GAGGGCAAGCCCGTCGACGGGGTGCCCGAGGGCGTCGGCGTGGTGTTCCAGGAAGACGCGTCGTTCCCGTGGCTGACGGTGTGGGACAACGTGGCGTTCGGGCTGCGCCGGGCCGGCATGGATGCGGCGGAAACGAAGCGCCGGGTGGATCATGCGGTGGGGTTCATGGGGCTGCGGGATTTCGCCCGGTCGATGCCCGCGCAGCTGTCGGGCGGGATGCGGCAGCGCGTGTGCATCGCCCGGACGTTGGTGCTGCAGCCGCGGCTGATCCTGTTGGACGAGCCGTTCGGCGCGCTGGACCAGCAGACGCGGCTGCTGATGGGCGACGAGCTGCTGCGGCTGTGGCGGGAAACCGGCGCCACGGTGCTGCTGATCACGCATGGACTGGACGAGGCGGCGATGCTGTCGGACCGCGTCGGCGTCATGTCCGCGCGCCCCGGCCGGCTGATCGACGTGCCGGAGACGGGCTGGCCCCGCGAGCGTGACAGCCGGATCGTCTCCGACCCCCGCTTCGGCGCGCTGACGGCCCGGCTGTGGACCACGCTGCGGGCCGAGGCGATGAAGCTGATGGGAGCGGCCGCGGACACCGGGCATTGATTCCGGCGTTGCGGCTGCTGCTGGTCGGCGGCCTGGTGGCGCTGCTGGAGCTGGCGTGCCGGGCCGGCTGGATTCTGCCGACGAGCGTCATTCCGCCCAGTGCGATGGCAGCCGCGTTGTGGGCGCTGCTGCGTTCAGGCGCCGAGACGGCGGACCTGGTGGCCACGCTGGGGCGCGTGGCGGCGGCGGCTGTGGTTTCGGCGGCAGCCGGGCTGGCGGCCGGGCTGCTGCTGCATGCCATGCCGCGTTTGCGCGCGGCGCTGGAGCCGGTGCTGGCAAGCTGGTACGCGATCCCGACGGTGATGTTCTACCCCGTGCTGATCGTGCTGTTCGGCGTGGGCGGCGGCGCGATCGTGGCGATCGCGGTGCTGCTGGCGGCGGTGGCCATGGTGTCGGCGACGCTGGCCGGGCTTGACCGGGTGCCCCCGGTGCTGCTGCGCACGGCGCAGACCTTCGGCATGGGGCCGTTGCAGACCGCGCTGCTGGTGCGGCTGCCGAGTGCGGCGCCCTGGCTGTTCACCGGACTGAAGCTGGTGGTGAGCTATGCGTTCATCGGGGTGATCGCGTCGGAGTTCATCCTGTCGGGGTCGGGCCTGGGGTATGCGATCGCCAACGCCTACAACAACTTCGACAATCCGACGATGTACGGGCTGATGCTGCTGATCGTGCTGCTGGTGACGGCGGTGAATGCAGGGCTTCAGGCGGCGGACACGCGGTTGAGGGCGAGAGTTGCACGCCAGGGGTGATGACTATACTATGTCTATACTCCATATGTTTTAGGAGATGGGGTGTCCGGTTGTCGACAAGGCCGAGCCGGACGCGATCGTCGTCGTGCGCCTGCTGCATGGCTCAATAAGGTGGAATCCCGGGTGACCCAGCGCCTCGACCCGCTTCTGGTGCTCCTGTCCGCCGTGGTGCTGTGGCAGGCCGCGCATTGGTCGGTCGGCGACGTGGCGCTCGCATCGCCGCTGGCGACGGTGCAGCGGTTGCGCGTGCTGGCCGGGCGACCGGCGTTCTGGGCGGATGCGGGCGATACCGCCGGGGCGTTCGTGGCGTCGGC
>JAYUCA010000102.1:0-1904 GCA_043740535.1 Rhodospirillales bacterium
GCGCCGATCACCTGCACGACCGCTCCATCTGCCCCGGCCAGGGCGGCACGGATTTCGTGGCCGATCAGGATGCCGGACAGGTAGGCCGGCGCCTCGGCCTCTTGCAGGCGATCGGCCAGGGCCAGGGCACGGACGCCGAACACATGGTGCAGCAGCCCACCGGGTTCGGCCGAGCGGGCGACTCCGGCGTCGAATGGGGCGCCGCCGGATGGGCCGTCGCTCATCATCCGGCTCAGGATGGTATGCCCGCGCAGGGCGCTGAACGCCTCACCTGTCATGTGCGTGGTAAAGTTGACAATGCGCCCGCCTTCGACCCGCACCCATTTGGAGTGTGAGCCGGGGAGGCAGGCGATTCCGCCGTCGCGCATCAAGGGTGGAACACCCAGCACCTGGGTTTCTTCACCGCGCATGACCTCGGCGACTCCGGATGCGTCGGTACCGGACAGGCCGGGAACCAGTTTGACCTGTGCCCAATCGAACCCGATATCGACCAGCGCACCGGCAAGTTCGGAAGGGCCGGCCGGGCAGGGCAGATAGGGCGCTTCTTTCCAGCCCTGGCGGCTGCCGATCATGCCGGACAGTAGGACGCGGTCCTCGCCCGCTGCCAGCCAAGGGCCGATTTCCTCCCGCAGCGTGTCCCCGAACTTTCCATCCGGGACATTCAGAATGCCCTTCGGCCCCGCGCGCCTGTCCCGGATAGTGCCATCGCGGCCGACGCGGAACGCACGGAAGCTGGTCGTGCCCCAATCGATTCCGATCATCGCGTTATCCTCCCGTCTTTGTCTGAGCGATACCGTAACACCGGTTGACCCGTGGCTGCACATTGGACACACCGATGCGATTGCCTTTTTTCTGGAGACCACCCCCATGGCGGAAGCCCTGACCGTGCCCGCGTTGCCTGTTCCGCATGGATTTTTCACACGCAACGGGGGCGTTTCGACCGGTTCGTATGCCAGCCTGAATTGTAGCGTTTCCAGCCGGGACGATCCCAATGCGGTGCTGGAAAATCGCGCCCGGGTCGCGCGGTCGCTCGGTATCGACCCGGTGCGCCTGCTGGGATTGACGCAGGTTCACGGTATCCATGTTGTGACCGCGACCGGCCCTTGGGCGGTCGGTGCGGGTCAGCAAGCCGACGCCATGGTCACGGACCGTCCCGGCCTCGCGCTGGGAATCGTCACCGGTGACTGCGCCCCTGTGCTGTTCGCCGATCGCAGCGGTAACATCGTCGGGGCTGCCCATGCCGGCTGGCGTGGTGCGGTGGCCGGCGTGCTGGAGGCGACAATTGCCGCCATGGTCGCGCTGGGCGCCTCGGCTGACGGTATTACCGCCGCCGTTGGTCCCTGTATCGCGCAGGCTTCGTATGAGGTTGGACCGGATCTGCGCGATGCGGTGTTGGTGCGGTCGGCGTCCGACTCGGCGTTCTTTGTCCCCGGCGAACGTGAGGACCGCTGGCAGTTCGACCTGCCGGGCTACTGCGTAGCCCGCCTGCGATCGGCCGGGCTTGGCAAGGTGATCGTGACGGGATTCGACACATTGATGGAGGAAGGCCGGTTTTTTAGTCATCGCCGCCGCACCTTGGCAGTGGCGGCCGGGGCTGGGGCCGGACCGATCGGTCACCAGATCTCCGTGATCAGGCCAGCGTGAACGTAGGGCCGGAATGATCTCGCATGAAAGCCCTTCCGGCGCGCCCCGGCATCTGCTTCAAGCGGTCGGATGACCCTTCAGTCCGGCCGCCTGGCCCTGCTACTCTGCTTGCTGTTATCCGCTTGCGGCGACCTGCCGGAGCCGTTCCTGGGAAACCCCGGGGCAACGGCCCGCCGGCTGGCCCAGCCATTGACGCCGCTGCTGGCCGTTCCGGCCGGGACCGGCATGCTGATGCCGGATACCGATAGCCTGGAATTGGC
>JAYUCA010000103.1:0-2669 GCA_043740535.1 Rhodospirillales bacterium
CGCGAGAAGCTGGGCCCGAACATGAAGCCGGGCGCCGCACTGGCCTTCGCGCATGGGCTGAACGTGCATTTCAACCTGCTCGACCCGCGCGCCGACATCGACGTGTTCATGATCGCGCCGAAGGGGCCGGGCCACACCGTGCGCAGCGAGTATCAGCGCGGCGGCGGCGTGCCGTGCCTGGTGGCCGTGTCGCAGAACCCCAGCGGCAACGCGCTGGAGGTGGGTCTGTCGTATGCCAGCGCCATCGGCGGCGGCCGGGCAGGGATCATCGAGACGACGTTTAAGGAAGAGTGCGAGACCGACCTGTTCGGTGAGCAGGTCGTGCTGTGCGGCGGCCTGGTCGAGCTGATCAAGGCCGGCTACGAGACGCTGGTGGATGCCGGCTATGCGCCCGAGATGGCGTATTTCGAGTGCCTGCACGAGGTGAAGCTGATCGTCGACCTGATCTACGAGGGCGGCATCGCCAACATGAACTACTCGATCAGCAACACCGCCGAGTATGGCGAGTATGTGACCGGGCCGCGCATCATCACGGCGGAAACGAAGGCGGAGATGAAGCGCGTGCTGGACGATATCCAGACCGGCAAGTTCGCGCGCGACTGGATGCTGGAGAACAAGGTGAACCAGTCCAGCTTCAAGGCGACGCGCCGCCGCCTGGCCGAGCATCCGATCGAGCAGGTGGGCGAGCGGCTGCGTGGCATGATGCCGTGGATCGCCAAGAACGCGCTGGTGGACAAGGCGAAGAACTAGCCCACCGCGGGATCGTTAGGCATGGTGTCGAGCAAAAGGAGCGATGCCATGCCTGTCACCCGCCTGATCCGTTCCATCCTGGCCCTTGGCGTGCTGGCGGCCAGCGGCTGCGTGGCCCCACCGCCGCAGCCGATCGGCGTTGCGGGAGCGCCGTCCTACGGCACGCAATGCGTCGCAGGGTTCTACCAGTGCGCGCTGTCGGCGCCGGGGCAGGCGGGGGCGCCGTGCTCCTGCCCCGGTCTTGGTGCGCCCAGCTACGGGTCGATCCGGTAGCGGGTGACCCGGGGACAGGACGCGAACCGCCGGCGACCGTCATCTTGGCCGTCGTTGGGTGGGGTGCGCCTGCATCCCACCAGCGGCGCCCGGCGCCCGCCATCTGAACCGTCCCCAGCGCGCAAGTATCCGGAGGCGATTGTAGTACGATAAAAGAGATGTCTTGCGTGAGCAAGATCGCTTGCCAAGTCATGTCCCCGTAGGGCACGACAGACTGTGTCGGTTTATAGGGTAACGATGATGCGCATCGGCTTCGTGCACACCATTCCATCTCTGGTTGACTATTTCCGTGTGGAAATGGCTGCACAGCTTCCCTACGCCGACTGTTTTCAAGTGCTGAATGAAAGCGTGTTGCAGGATCTGACGCGGGGCGAGGACAGGGTGCTGGTGTATCGCCGGGTGGTCCGCCAGGTGATGCTGGTGGCCGATGCCGGGGCCGATCTGATCGTCACGACCTGCACCAGCACGTCGCCAGCGGTCGATATCGCCCGGCAGATCTGTCCTGTCCCGGTGCTGAAAGTCGATGACCCCATGGCATCGGAGGCGGTCCGCATCGGCCGCCGCATCGCCGTGCTGTGCACCAACACCAACACCCCCGGCCCGAGCGCTGCGCTGCTGCGCCAGCACGCCGCGACCCAGGGGCGGGAGGTGCTGGTCGAGACCGTCGTGCGTCCCGAGGCCTATACCGCATTGTTCGCGGGCGACCCTGCCCGGCACGACGCCATCCTCACCGAAGCCGCCGAGGAGGTCGCTGGCCGGGCGGACGTGCTCGTGCTGGCCCAGCCGGGCCTGGCGCACCTGCAGGCGCCGCTGGGCCGTTACGGCAAGCCCGTGCTGTCCAGCCCGCAGCTGCTGATCGCCGAGTTGATCCGCCGGCTTGCGCCCGCGCCGGCCGCGGTCTAGACAAACGCATGGTCATCGCCCTGCCACTGCTGGGTTGCATGCTGCGCTCGCTGCTCCGTTCGGGTGTGCGGACCTTGTCGTGCGCGCTCGGCCTCGGGCTCCTTCTTCGACTTATCCGCCCCTGAGCGCCGTGCCCGGCTGACGTCCGGCTACGCTCAGGGGACCCTGAGACGCCGCATGATCATCCAGCCGAGGACCCCGCCATGAGCATCGATCATCCCAGTTTCGGCCGCCTGGCCGACGACCGCGTCATCATTTTCGACACCACGCTGCGCGACGGCGAGCAGTCGCCGGGCTTCTCCATGAACCTGGCCGAGAAGCTGCGCATGGCCGAGGCGCTCGCCGAGTTGGGCGTGGACGTGATGGAGGCCGGTTTCCCGATCGCCTCGATCGGCGATTTCGAGAGCGTCCAGTCCATCGCGCAGACCATCAAGGGACCGGTGATCTGCGGCCTGGCGCGCACCGGACCGGCCGATATCCTGCGTGCGGCCGAGGCGCTGCGCCCGGCCGAGCGCAAGCGGATCCACATCTTCCTGAGCACCAGCCCGCTGCACATGAAATACAAGCTGCGGATGGAGCCGGACCAGGTGCTGGAGCTGACCACCGCCTCTGTCCTGCTGGCCCGGCAGCATTCGGACGACGTCGAATGGTCCGCCGAGGATGGCAGCCGCACCGAACCTGACTTCCTGTGCCGATGCGTGGAGGCCGCGATCAAGGCCGGGGCGACGACGATCAACGTGCCG
>JAYUCA010000104.1:0-2671 GCA_043740535.1 Rhodospirillales bacterium
GTCTTCAACATCGCCCACGCCCTTCCAGCCCCTGGTGGCGCTGCAACGAGTCTGCGGGGGCCGGGTTGCACGGATGACGCGGGTTCCTTCACAATCGCAGCATGAACACAGATCGCGTGCTCGCCGAGATCGAAGCCACCCTGGACCAGGCGCGGGAGCGATGGTTCGAGCTGCTGCGCATCCCCAGCGTGTCCGCGCAGCCGGCGCATGCCGGAGATTGCCGGCAGGCGGCGGCGTGGGTGCAGGGCCAGCTGGCAGGGATGGGCTTCACGGCGGCGATGCATGACACGCCGGGGCAACCGGTGGTGCTGGGGCATCACGCCGGGCCGGGCCCGGGTGCGCCGCATGTGCTGTTCTATGGCCATTACGACGTGCAGCCGGCGGAGCCGCTGGAACTCTGGACCGCGCCGCCGTTCGATCCGAGGCTAACGGACGGCCCGCACGGCAAGCGGGTCGTGGCCCGCGGCGCCGTCGATGACAAGGGCCAGGTGATGACCTGGCTGGAGGCGCTGCGGGCCTGGCACGCGGTGACGGGCAGCATGCCGGTGCGGGTGACGGTGCTGGTGGAGGGCGAGGAGGAGGTTGGCAGCCCCAACCTCGAGCCGTTCCTGCTGGCGCACAAGGCGGCGCTGTCGGCGGACGTCGCCGTCATCAGCGACACCAACATGTGGGACATCGACACGCCGGCGCTGACGACGCGGCTGCGCGGCATGGCCTATGTGCAGATCACGCTGAAGGCGGCGAACAAGGACCTGCATTCCGGCCTGTTCGGCGGTTCCGCCTTGAACCCGATCAACGCGCTGACCCGCATCCTGGGCGACCTGCACGATGCGGACGGGCGGGTGCAGCTGCCGGGCTTCTACGACGGCGTGGCAGAGACGCCGGCGGCGCTGCTGGCCGAATGGGCGGCGCTGCGCTTCGACGAGGCCGCGTTCCTGGGTGGCGTCGGGCTGGCGTCGCCGGCCGGCGAGCGGGGTCGCACGGCGCTGGAGCGGCTATGGGCAAGGCCGACAGCGGACGTCAACGGCATCTGGGGCGGCTATCAGGGGCCTGGATCGAAGACGGTGATCGCCGCCGAGGCAGGCGCGAAGGTGTCGTTCCGGCTGGTGCCGGGGCAGGACCCGGCGGCCGTCGTGGCCGCATTCCGGGCCTTCGTGGACGCGCGGCGGCCACCGGATGCGCGGATCGAGATCGAGGAGTTCGCCATGGCGCCCGGCGTGGCGATCGCAACGGACAGCCCCTTCGTGCAGGCGGCCCGCGCCGCCCTGGCGGCGGAGTACGGGCGGCCATCGGTGCTGATGGGCACCGGCGGCAGCATCCCGGTGGTGGAAAGCATGAAGCGGCTGCTGGGGATCGACAGCCTGCTGCTGGGCTTCGGGCTCGATGACGACCAGGTGCACTCGCCGAACGAGAAGTTCGAGTGGACATGTTTCCACCGGGGAATACGGGCGCATGCGCGCCTGCTGGGGGCGTTGGGCTGAGCCTGTTTTACACCAGGGATATCAAGTCCGCATCGTCACTGCGAGCTCTTGCGAAGCAGTCCAGGGCGGCCGGACGTGATTTAACGGCCCTGGATCGCTTCACAAGAGCTCGCGATGACGGGTCAGTACTGAGTGCCGCTTGTATCACAACAGGGATCAAAAGCCCTGGCCTGTGCATTTGGTTGGTGCAGTCGCGGAGGGCTGCTAGCACGTCATCCCCGGGTCAACAAAGCCCCGGGGATGACGTGCTATGGTAGATACGGCTCGGCGAGGGTCAGGACTTCAGTGCGCTGGCACAATGCGCGAGGCCAATGCGATGCAGGCGAAGCCGACCCGGGCTTCGGTGGGCACGCCGAAGCGCGCGGTGTGGCGGGCGGGCAGGCCGTGCGGGAAGTGCTTCACGTATTCGGCGTTGCAGGCGGCGTAGTCGGCCGGGTCGGTGATCAGCATCGTGACCTGCACGACGCTGGTGAGGTCGCTGCCGGCTTCCCGGAGCACCTTGTCCATCATGGCGAGCGCGTTGCGGACCTCGTCTGCGGCGGTGTCGCCGCGGTGCACGCCATGGGCCGGGTCATGCGGGGCGGAGTGGCCGGAGACGTAGACGAGGCCGCCGGCCCGGACGGCGTGGCTGAAGGGGCGCGCCGCACCGGGCTCGGGCTGACCGAAGAACTCGATCATGCGGCGTGCAGAGCGGCGGCGATCGCCTGCCGTTCGGCGTCCAACGGGCCGGTGTCGACGGGCTTCCGGGCGAGGCCATACCAGTAGGCGGCGTTGGCGAGGTCGCCTTCGACACGGTGGAGATGGGCATGGACCCAGGCGGCTTCGGGCCCGTCGACGGACTGCGCGGCCTCATGCGCGCGCTGCCAGTCGCCGCGCTCCATCCACCAGAGCGCGGCGAGCGGGGCGGAGGTTGGGGGCTGGTCAGTCATGGCGGAGTGCTCCGGCGGCCTTGCGGTTCACCCCCGCTGCGGCATGCCGGTCGGCACCACGGTCGCCACGATGCTGGCATCCAGCGCCTCGTAGCCGGCGTAGTCGATCGTCGCGTACAGCTCCGACCGGGTTTGCATCGCATCGACCACCTTGTGGGCGCCGCCGTCGCGCTTGATCGCAGCATACAGCCGTTCCTGCGCCTTGTTCGCCACGCGCAGGCTGCTGACCGGCCAGATGACCATGCGATAGCCCATGTCCTG
>JAYUCA010000105.1:0-5654 GCA_043740535.1 Rhodospirillales bacterium
GGTGACGTCTTGTTCCAGATCACCAGGTTCATCAGCCGGGAAAACACGTCTCGTCCGGCGGCATTGAGTTCGGTCATGTGCCGCCAATCCATACAAACGAACGCAATGGCGCCCGCGGCGGAGACCCTGGCGACGTGGCCCAGGGTCGTCCTAAGGAAATCGGTGAACTCATCCGCGGTCATCTCGCCCGATCCAAACGCAAACTCGGCGTGCTTGAGGCGCCCTCGCCCCTGCACATGACCAACGATCGGAACGTTGTAGGGTGGATCCGCAAAGGTCATCCGCGCCAGTCGGCCGGCCATCAGGCGGTCGACATCGGTCAGGGAGCGCGCATCGCCGCAGAGCAGCCGATGAGCCCCGAGCGTCCAGAGATCTCCACGTCGACTGACGATAGTCTTATCCGGCGTGGGCACCCTGACGATGCTCGTCCAGGAGCAGGAGTGTCCTCCATGGTCTCCGAAGTCGGAGGCCGGCGAACGTGCCGTGCCGGTCCACCCGATGCTGGCGGAACTCGGTTTCGTCGAGTGGGTCGAGAGCCGGGCCGGCAAGGCGCGCGTCATACCCGGCACCAGGCATACGGGACGGGGCGGGAAACTCGGCACCGAGTTCAGCCGCCAGTTCAGCAAGCTGAAGTCGGGGCTGAAGGTCGGGCGCAAGACGGTGTTCCATTCGTTCCGCGCGAACGCCTCGACGGTGCTCCGGAACGAGGACGCAGTCATACGCGAGGCATGGATATGGACGAATGGTTCGAGGCGCTGGAGTCCGACCCGGATATGCCCTTGCCCTCGCGCGGCCCTGCCATCGCTCCCTGACAGCATCAGGACCGGGTCGGCAGCGGGGTCCCGACCGGGGTCGCCTCCTCCTGTTGCACCCCGTCCTGGCCCTGGTTACGGCCCCTTCATCATGGAGAGCAGCTCCAGGTTCCCTTCCGCATCCTCCCGGGCCTGCCGGGGCATCTGCCGGACGGCCCGCATCACCGCTTCCGCATCGACCTGCCGCGCGGCCATCAGCCACAGGCAGTCCTCCAGGTCGCGGTCGTCGCCGCGGACCAGCTTGGAGGCCACGATGGCCTCGGGAGGCGGCACCGTGACGGTCAGGCGCTCCCCCTTCCAGACTACCTCCTCGGCCTGCCCGAACCACTTGCGTTCAGCCGGGTCGTAGCCCGGCACCTGCACGATGCCGGGATGCACGACCTGCAGGTAGGGTTCCTCCGGGAACTCCTCCTTTGGGTCGAACGCCAGCCCGGCAGCCTCCACCGCGCTCCGCAACGCCTCCTCGCGGAAGCGACTGGCGCGCGCCCACGCGTCCAGGTCGTCGGTACCCCTCCCGGGCTGCCCAAGCAGGATGGTCGCCGCGCTCCCGATGAGGCACACCGAAGCGTCCTCCTCCAGGTTCCGGTCCATCCTCTCCAACACGTCCCGCACGCCTTCCAGCTTCATCATGACAACTCCTGTGTGCAATGGTTGCACATAGGATAGGTGTGTGGGTATCCTTGGTGCAAGGGTTTGACGGAGGTGGCGATGTCAGGAGCGGCGTTGGATGGTGCACTGCTCAGGGCGTGGCGGCGCAGGACGGGGCGGACGCAGGAGGAGGCGGCGCGCGACCTGGGCGTGAGCCGCCGCATGCTGGCTTACTACGAAAGAGGGCAGCATGTGGTGCCCCGCTACGTGTTGCTGGCGGCACGTGCGCTGGAGCGTGGGCTTGAGCCGCTAGCAGCGCCCGTGCCCGGAGCGAGGGAGCGGTGGGTCAAGACGGTCGACGACCTGCGGGCGTATGGCCGCGGGGATGCGGTCGTGGGCAGGCTGCTGCGTCAGAGGGAGCGCGCCCGTCTCGAAGCCTTCCTCGCCGCGGTCGCCTCCGGCCCTGACCCCCGCTTGGCAATGACCGACCCGGCCCTGTTCCGGACGTTGCAGGCAGCGTGCACGCGTGCCCAGCTTGCCGGCCTGGGGCGGTATCGTCTCCAGTCGGAGGGCTGGAAGCCGATGCCCGGCCCTGACGAACCGGCGGCGGAGACGGAGCAGGGCGACGAGCGCGCGCCAGCTCCGACGATGTGACCTGCGTGGGGCCAGCGCATCTTCACCGTGCTCCGCACGAATGTCCCTGAGCGCCTGCCCGTAGTCAGCGCCCGTACAGCCTCTCAACCGAACCCTTGGCCTGCAACGATTTTGTCCCCTTGACTGTCCCACCGGACTGTCCCACACAGGCTACGGCAGGTGTTATTTTTCAGTGTGTTAGGTCGGGTCCTGCAAATCCAGGTCCCCCAGCCAACCTCGTTGCATTACGCGACGTCCGACAGTCGCGCCGCCGCAGCGCCGATCGCGCTTGCGGGCCTCAGGACGCTGGGCGCTGCCTTCGGGTAGACGACGCGATCACGCTCAGACCGTGAACTGTTCCGCGATGATCCGCTCGCTGAGGCCCTGGTCCGGGTCGAACAGCACCGTCACCGTGACCGCGCGGTCTTCGCTGACGGCGACGGACGCCACGTCGCGGACTTCGGTGAAGTCGGCCACCGCCGCCACCGGGCGCTTGTCTCGCTCCAGCACCTCGAACAGCACGTCGGCCGTCGCGGGCAGCAGGGCGCCGCGCCAGCGGCGGGGGCGGAAGGCGCTGATGGGCGTCAGCGGCAGCAGGTTGGCCGACAGCGGCACGATCGGGCCGTGGGCGGACAGGTTGTAGGCCGTCGATCCCGCTGGCGTGGAGACCAGCACGCCGTCGCAGATCAGCTCAGTCAGCCGCACGCGGCCATCGACGGTGATGCGGATCTTGGCCGCCTGGCGCAGTTGGCGGAGCAGCGACACCTCGTTGAAGGCCACCGCCTCCTCCACCGCGCCGGTGCCGGTGACGGCGTGCATGCGTAGCGGGTGCAGCAGGGCCGCCTGCGCCCGGCCCAGCCGCGCGGGCAGGTCGGCCTCGTTGAAGGCGTTCATCATGAACCCGACGGAGCCGCAGTTCATGCCGTAGACCGGCGTTTCCAGCCCGTGCGACAGCAGCATGTGCAGCGTTTCGAGCATGAAGCCGTCACCGCCGAGCGCCACGATCGCCTCGGCCTGCTGCAGCGGGCATTCGCCGTACTGGGCTACGAGGCGCTCCAGGCTTTCTCTCGCCAGCGTCGTCGGCGCGGCGGCGAAGGCGATCCTTGTGGGCGGGGCGTCGAAGTGCGGCGCGGGCTGCGGGACAGGCGCCCCTGCGATGCCGGCATCCGCGCCGCTCATGCCAGGCGCCGGTGCTCCAGGACGGGCATGTTGGCGCGGGTGCGCCGGGTCAGCGCCGGGTCGATGCGGGCGGTGGTCCAGCCCAGGCCGTCCGAGACCTTCGCCACGATGGCGCCCCAGGGGTCGCAGATCAGCGAGTGGCCGTAGGTGAAGCGGGGCTCGCCTTTCGCATCCCTGTGCTGGCCCCAGGTGGCGGGCGCTGCGATCCAGCATTGCGTCTCGATCGCGCGGGCGCGGATCAGCACTTCCCAGTGGTCCCGCCCGGTGGCGACGGTGAAGGCGGACGGCAGGAAGATCAGCTCGGCGCCGCGGCGGCGCAGTTCCAGAAACAGCTCGGGGAAGCGCATGTCGTAGCAGATCGCCAGGCCCACCTTCACGCCGCCGGCATCGACGGTGACGACGTCGTTGCCGGCGCCGTAGACGTTGCTTTCGCGGTAGCCCGTCCCGTCCGGCGTCGTGATGTCGAACAGGTGGATCTTGCGGTAGCGCGCGACCTCGTCGCCCTGCGGACTGAACACGACGGTGGTGTTGAACAGCTTGCCCTCGGCGGCTTCGGCGACCGACCCGCCGTGCACGTGGATGCGTTTTTCGCGGGCGGTGCGGCGCAGGAACTCGTAGGCGGGGCCGCCGGGCTGGTTGCTGCCGGGGGGCGGCAGGATTTCAGATTCCTGCTGCTTGGTGGCGCGGTCGCCGCCCAGGCAGGTCCACATCTCCGGCAGGCTGACAAGATCCGGCCGGTCGGCGGCGACCGCCTGATCGATCAGGCTGGTTGCCTGGGCGATGTTGGCGGCCTTGTCGGCGCCGGGGTTCATTTGCAGGACGCTGAGGCGCATGTCCGGGTTTCCCAATACAGCCAGGTCAGTACAGGCGTGGTTCGGTGCGGCCCTGCGGCCGGACGATGCGCGGCTCGGGCCGGTGCGGCGCCGGCGGGATCGGCGGGCGGGCATATCCGCCGGGCTGGGCGTAGCCACTGGGCTGGGCATAGTCGTCGTAGATCACAGGTTCGGGCAGCGGCTCGGGCAGGCGCAGCGCGAGGCTGCGGATTTCGCCCTGGATCTCGTCCAGCCGCGCCTCAATGTTCTCGAGCCGCGCCTTCACGCCGAAGACGCTGAACGGCATGACGAAGAACAGCAGCCCGAACAGCAGTGCTGCGAGGAGAATGGCCATGTGCACCCACCAGGGCACCCAGTCGGGCAGAGGCAAGGGCGACGTCATGGGTCGATGTTAGCAGAGACGAAGGTTTGCAGCGATACGCCGCCGGCATCGGGACACGACAATCGAGCGGATAAGGGCCGCCGCCGGAATAGGGTCCACCACAGAGGCGCAGAGGACGCAGAGAACGCAAGGCGTTGTTCGACACAGCCGCCAAACCCGGGCGTTGCACGGAAGCCCTGCCGATCTCTGCGTCCTCTGCGCCCCTGTGGTCATTCTTCCTTTGGCGCGCGGCATGGTGGCGATGCCCGACCGTTCAATCGATCGCCTTGGCCGACGCAAGGGGGTTGATTCCGGGTCCGTTTCCGGCCCTTTATCCGCGCAATGGCAACAAGGCGGCCCCCGATGCTTTTCCTGATCCCTGGTCCTGTCACCACCGACCCGCGGGTCCGGGCAGCCGCCGCGTTGGACTATGCGCCGTGGGACAACGACTTCAAGGCGATCTACGCCCGGGTGCGCGCCCGCGTGCTGACGCTGGTGGGCGGGCGCGAGGGGGAGCACGCCACGCTGCCCCTGCCCGGTTGCGGCCATTTCGCGATGGAGGCCGCGGTGCGCAGCTTCGTGCCGCCGGGCGGGCGGCTGCTTGTGCCGATCACCGGGCAATATGCGGAGAGGATCCAGCGCCTGGCCACCGAGGCCGGGCGCGTCGTCGTGCCGCTGCCGGTTGCCGAGAACGAGCGCGCCAGTCCCGCCGCCGTGCAGCAGGCGCTGGAGGCGGACCCGAGCATCAGCCACCTGGCCTGCGTCTACAGCGAGACCTCGACCGGCATCATCCACGACGTGCCCGCCCTGGCGCAGGCGGCGGGCCGGGCCGGGCGGCGGGTGATCGTCGATGCGGTGTCGGCACTCGGCGCGCTGCCGTTCGACCTGGGCGCACTGCCGATGGTCGACAGCGTGACGTTCACGTCCAACAAGTGCATCGAGGGGCTGCCGGGCACATCGTTCACGGTGTCGCCGGTCGGCCGCCTGGTCGATTGCGCGGGCCAGGCGGGAAGCTGGTCGTTCGACCTGCCGGCGCTGTATGCGCATGCGCTGCAGGCGGGCTGGGGCAGCCACCGGTTCACGCCGGCGGCCGGGGTGATCGCGTCGTTCGACACTGCGCTCGATATCTTCGACGCCGCGGGCGGGCAGCCGGCGCGGCTTGCGCGCTACACCGCCAACATGAAGGCGCTGCATGACGGCGTGCAGGGGATCGGGCTGCGCCCCTCATTGCGGGCGGACCTGCAGGGG
>JAYUCA010000106.1:0-3714 GCA_043740535.1 Rhodospirillales bacterium
TTCTGGATGGCCGCGTCCGTCAGATCGCTCATGATGCCCTTCCTTTCGAGAAACGTGCCGGGTCGAACGGCGCAAGGTCCAGCGGCGACGGCAGCCCGGCCACCAGCCCCGCCACGATCCGCGCGCTGACGGCCGCCAACGTCAGCCCCAGATGCTGGTGCCCGGCGGCCACGACCATGTTCGACAGGCCCGGGACCCGCCCCAGCGCCGGCAGGTAATCCGGCAGCGTGGGCCGGTCCCCCTGCCACCGGTCCGACGGCGCCACCGCGCGGCCGAACAGCCCCCGCACATGCGCCGCCAGGATATCCGCCCGCGCCCAGTCGGGCGCACGGCCGCCCGCGCCCAGCTCCACCGTGCCCGCCAGCCGGATGCCGTGCTCCATCGGCGTCACGACGAACCCGCGCTCCGCGAAGCTGACCGGCATCGACACATCCAGCGCGCCCGGCGGCAGCATGGCGTGATAGCCCCGCTCCGCCGTGATCGGCAGCCCGATCCCCAGGCCCCCTGCCAGGCCCGCGCTGGCCAGCCCCGCCGTCAGCACGACGTCCGCCACCGCCGTCTCGCCCGCATCCGTCATCACCGCCGCCACCCGCCCGTCCTGCCGCCGGAACCCCGTCACCGGCGCCGTCACCAGCGTGCCGCCATCGGCAATGACCCGCTCCGCCAGCGCCTGCACCAGCCGGAACGGGTTGACCGCATGCGCCGCCGCCGCCGACAGCCGCCCCCCCGCCGGCGTCGCCACCAGCCCCGGCGCCAGATCCCGCACCTCCGCCCCCGACAGATCCTGGAACGTCAGCCCATGCGCGCCCAGGATCCGCCCCTCGACCGCCGCCGCCAGCACCCCGCGCGGCGTCTCCATCACCGCCAGCGCGCCCCGCTGCCGCAGCAGCTCCGCAAGCCCCGCACCCGCCAGCATCGCCTGCCAGTCCGGCAGCGCCGAGGCCAGCAGCGCCGCCAGCGCCGCCGTGCCCGCCTGCACCCGGCCCGGCAGCGCCGCAGCGGCGAACCGCGCCAGCCACGGCGTCAGCGCCGGTACCCCGCGCCACCGCAGCGCCAGCGGCCCCAACGGCGTGGCCAGCATCCGCGGCACGCCGGCCAGCACGTCCGGCCGGGCCAGCGGCCGGATATGATCGATCGCGATGTGCCCGGCATTCCCGAACGAGCAATGGGACCCCGGCGGCGCCGGGTCGAACAGCACGACGCGCCGCCCCGCCTGCTGCAGAGCCCGGGCGCAGGCGACCCCCACCACCCCGGCCCCGATCACCGCGACCGGCATCACACGACGAACCCGGCCCGCAGCGGATCGCGCTCGTTGACGAAGATCGTGTTGATCCCGTGCGTACGCGCCCACCCCGAGATGCTCGGGATGATCGCCGCGTGGTTGCCCACCTTCGCCGCCGCCTCCACCCGCCCGTCGAACATCGTGCCGATGATGCTCTCATGGATGAACTCGCTGCCGACCGACAGCGTCCCCCGCGCCGCCAACTGCGCCATCCGCGCCGACGTCCCCGTCCCGCAAGGCGAGCGATCCACCGCCCGGTCCCCATAGAACACCGCGTTCCGCCCATGCGCGCGCGCGTCGCGCGGCGAGCCCGTCCACATGATGTGGCTGACCCCCCGGATCGTCTCGTCGTCCGGATGCACCACGTCCACCACCTGGTTCACCAGCCGCCGCAGCTCCGGGCTGAAGCGGATCACATCGCCCGCCGACATCTCGTCCAGCCCGGCAAAACCCGGTTGCGGCTCGACGATCGCATAGTAGTTGCCGCCATACGCGATATCGACCCGCAGCGCCCCCAGCCCCGGCACGTCGACCGCCACGTCCGTCAGCGCCAGATAGGACGCGATGTTGCGGATCCGCACGCTGTCGACATGCTCGCCGCGGCGCTCATAGGTCGCGACCACGCGCCCCGCCGGCACGTCCAGCCGCAGCGTGCCCTCGGTCTCCGGCCGCGCCAGCCCGTTCTCCAGCGCCATCGTCACCGTCCCGATCGTGCCGTGCCCGCACATCGGCAGGCAGCCGGACACCTCAATGAACAGGATGGCGACGTCGCAGTCATCCCGCGTGGGCGGATACAGGATGGACCCCGACATCACGGGATGCCCCCGCGGCTCGAACATCAACGACCGCCGGATCCAATCATGCCGCGCGATAAAGTCCTGCCGCTTCTCGCTCATCGTGGCGCCGCGCAGGAACGGCGCCCCCCCGCTGACCAGCCGCACCGGGTTCCCGCAGGTATGCCCGTCGATGCAACTGAACGTGTGGTTGCCGGGCGGCACCATCGGGGTTTGATCGGGCATGGGGCGGTTCCATTCGAAGGCTCGGCGGTGGAGCGTCATTCGCGGGTGACGATACCAGCAGCCGATCACGAAAGGGACCGCACCTCAACACCTCGACTGCTGGCACGATGGTTGTTGTAAAATGCATCGAAAAGCTTCAAACAGCACTCATGACGAATGCAACGCGCGCTCCGGGCAGGAAAGCCAGATCGTCGGGCGGCATCGCACCAAAAGTGGCGATCACGCTCCGCCTTGATCCGGCAAAGTTCAAGGCTTTGGAATCGCTGGCCAGGATCGAAAACAGAACCCCGACAAACTACGTCGAGACAGCCGTGCTGCGAGATATGGCGGCAAAGGAAGAGGCGGCCCGTGTCCTGACAATGTTCGTCCCTGAAGAGGCGGCAGGCCTCCACCCAGGACCACTCATCAGGAGCGATGGCGAACCGGACGAGCGCCATGCGGAGCGTTCAGCGCTGATGGACCAGCTATTTGCTATCGAGGACACCGATTGACCTTTCCCCGGTGATCACTGAGGGCGCTTTCGTCAGGGTGCTGTTCCCGACGACGGAAAAACCCCGCCACCCCGGACTTCTGCACATCTGCTACTGTCTGGCAGTTCGTCCGCCGCTCGTCCTGGCCGCCGACACCACCTCCGTGGAATGGCCACGCGGCACCCCGCTACCGTTCGGCGTGAGGCTTTTCACGACGGAAGAAGCGCGCGCGCTGAACCAGGCCCAAGCCTTCAGCTTGCATCTCAATCGTCTGGCGAGGATACCGCTGACGAGGATGTGGATCCCGGACCTCGATGCCGACCATCAGGGCGTCATCGCTGTGGCCCCTCGACGACTGCGACAGGAACTCTATGAAGTCACAGTGCAATTGCACAAAAGATACCAGCACGCCGTGGAACGGCTCGGGCTGTAGAGATATCTTCAGGACCTGGGCCAAGAAGGCGGATGGTAGCAGCGGAGGGATTTGAACCCCCGACCAAGAGATTATGATTCTCCTGCTCTACCACTGAGCTACGCTGCCATGCCACTCGGGCGCGGGGATATCGCCCACTCCCGCCCCCGCGTCAATGCGGCCCGCGCCACATCAGCGCGTGATGAACCCACCGCCCAATACCCGAGACCCATCATACAGCACGCAGGCCTGCCCCGGAGAAGCCAGCGCCGGCGCATCCAGCGTCACCACCGCGCCATCTCCATCCGGCCGCACCTCCGCCCCATGCGGAGCCTCCCGCGCCCGCAGCTTGACCGTACACCGCAGCGCCCCCGGCGCCACCAGCCAGTTCACCTCCCGCAGCCGCAGCACGCGAACCCCGGCATCCCGCGGCCCCACCACGATCCGCCGCGCCCCCGCATCCACCGACAGCACCGCCTGCCGCTCCCCGCCGTCATGGCTCGCCGCACCCAGCCCCTTGCCCTGCCCCAC